>JBEIKF010000151.1:0-4971 GCA_040379905.1 Crocinitomicaceae bacterium | reverse complement strand
ATGTGTTTTTTGTAAAGAAAGAATTTATTGTTGCAGGAGAATAATCTTATAAAATTTAAGAAATGAAAAAAATAACAAAATTAGGAATTGGGTTGGTATTAGCTGGATTTCTAGGATCTTGTTCAATCTCTGGACCATTGATGGTAACAAACCATCCTGTAGGTGAAAAACGAGGTGAGGCGAGTAGAAAAATCTTTTTGAATATCACATTAGGGCAAACTGATCTTGGAGCGATTACAGCTGCAAAAAATGGTGGTATCACAAAAATCGCAACGGTTGACTGGAAAGTAACAGGAGGTATTTTCTCTACAACTTACACAACTGTTGTAACTGGAGAATAAAACTTATAAATTACAGAATAAAGGCCGGTTATGCCGGTCTTTTTTATTTACTTATGTTTTTTACCCTTTCTTAAATGTCGAATAAATTTAGAACAATTTGGATAACTGAAGACAGCTATGTTGAGGTTATCGATCAACGAAAGTTGCCTCATAACCTCGTGAATGTAAAACTCACAACATACAAAGATGCCGAAGTCGCCATCAAAAATATGACAGTACGTGGAGCCCCCTTGATTGGAGCTACTGCTGCTTATGGTGTTTATTTAGCTGTTAGGGAAATGATTGAAAAACAATTAGATGGTTCTTTTTTAGAAGAGGCATTTTTGGCTTTACGAAAATCCAGACCTACGGCAATTAATTTATTTTGGGCGTTGGATCGAATGAGAAAAGCTTTGGACGAATCGGGAGATTTTCTTGATACGGCTTGGACTGAAGCTGGGAAAATCGTTGAAGAAGATGTTGAAACGTGCAGATTGATTGGAGTTCATGGTTTACCAATCATAGAAGAGATTTCGAAAAGAAAAAAGGGAGAAGTTGTTAATATTTTAACTCATTGCAACGCGGGAATGTTAGGTTGTATTGAATGGGGAACAATTAGCTCACCCATTTATCAAGCGCATCAAAAAGGGTTAAAGGTTCATGTTTGGGTAGATGAAACAAGACCACGCAATCAAGGTTCGAATTTAACGGCCTATGAGTTGACACGCCACGGAATTGATCACAGTTTAATCGTAGATAATACAGGAGGACACCTAATGCAACATGGTATGGTTGATATGGTGATTGTAGGAACTGACCGAACGACTAGAAATGGAGATGTCGCCAATAAGATCGGAACTTATTTAAAAGCGTTAGCTGCCAAGGACAATGGTATTCCTTTTTATGTGGCACTTCCTTCAACAACTTTGGATATGGGAATTCGAGATGGACTTAAAGAAATTCCAATTGAAGAACGTGATCAAGATGAGGTTCGTTATTTTGAAGGAAAACGTCAATCTGACGGCGAAATTGATCGTGTATTAATCTGCCCTGAAACGACTCAAGCAAGAAATTATGGCTTTGATGTTACTCCTGCAAGATTGGTTACAGCTTTAATAACCGAGAGAGGAGTCTGCTCGGCAAGCGAGGAGGGAATTACAAAATTATTCCCTGAGTTCAAATAAAATTTATAATTCCTTAAACAAGCAAAGTTGGCTTATTTAACAGATACTCTGATATTGTGCTAATCTAATATCCCAACTCTTCTGTATTCACAAGAGTTGAAAGGTTATTGATCAAGTCCTCGTAGCGTTGTTTAATACGTTTTTTATCATCTGCTTGCCCGAAAGCTTTGGCCTCTTCCAACTGAGCAATTTCCATGTCAAGTTCGTTTATTTTTTCTCCGTACGTATTTATGTTATATTCAATGATACGAGATAAATACATTTTAACGTTTGACCCTCCTTTTTCATTCAACATGGCGAAAATGGCATGTGATTTTTCTTGTAAATCGATATCCATTCGAAGGATATAAACAGCATATCCGATCACTAAACGTAATTCATCATATCCTTTCAACTTGCCTTCGTTGATTTGCTTTTCGAAGAACGTATTTTCCTGAACTTCTCCTTTTTGTCCGTATACTTCAGCTAACACAACGTTGATGTTTTTATTGTTGTCTTTTTCTAGGTTACGAGCGGTTGCAAGGGCGTCATCCGGATTTACTTCCATCAATGCTTGAAGAGCAGAAGAAATCACCAAGAAAGACTTGTCATTTTCAATGATTTTCTTTAAAAGAACCGTGGCTTCTGATGCCGGAAGTGTTTTTAGATAATTGATTGCAGCAACTCGAACTTGAGGTTTAGCATCGTTAACAGCCATATCCTTGATTCGATTCAATCCTTGATCTGTTAATTTATTTTTTACAATTTCGAAAAGTGAAATGGCATTCAAACGAATATCCCAGAAAGTATCATTCATAGCATCGAAGACCATTTTTTCAGTAGCATCGCTTTTTACCTTGATGGCTCTTTTAAGAGCTGTTAATTTCGAACGATAGCGACCAGAGTAATAAAACTGTTGAATGAATTGGCTTGCCGGTTTATCTTCATAAAATTTGCCAAGTAAAACTTGATCAGCATCAATAAGTAAGTTTTTAAGTTCTCCAGAATATGCGAATGTAAACGACTGCTCAATTGAATCGATTGTTATTTTTTCAATTCGTTTGCCGTTTGCGTCCCAAATTGCAACATTCGTCGGGATTTTATAAACTGGAAAATCATCCGTTTGTTGACGTTGTTTGATGCCAATTGTAACGGTGTTATTTTCTTTATCAACTGTTTGTGTCGTATGAATGATCGGATGTCCTTTTCCTAAAAACCATTGATCGAAAAACCAATTCAAGTCCTCACCAGAAACTTCTTCAAATGCCATTCTCAAGTTGTGAACTTCGGCTGTTTTAAATTTATTGGAAACCAAATAGTTATTCAATCCTTTAAAGAAAGCTTCGTCACCTAAGTAATTGCGAAGCATGTGTAAAATGCGTCCCCCCTTGTTATACGAGTGACCATCAAACATTTCTTCCTTGTCATTGTGAGCATACCAAATTAGATTGTGATACCCTTGATACATTCCAGATTCAAAGTACCCATTGGCTTCCTGTTCAGCTTGGTAATCGGCTTCGTCCAATCCAAATCGGTATTCGTCCCACAAATATTGTGAATAGTTGGCAAAAGACTCGTTCAATGGCAAATTAGCCCACGACTCACAGGTAACTAAATCACCAAACCAGTGGTGAAACAGTTCATGAGCAATTGTAGACTGATCGTTTCCGTCAAGCAATTCACGGTCGCTTTTGTACACGTATTCACCGAAAATAACAGCCCCCGTATTTTCCATAGCGCCTGATACATAGTCTCTTACAACGATTTGGCTATATTTATCCCATGGATATTCTACTCCTAGTTTTTGAGAGAAGAATTTAATCATATTTGGGGTTTCACCAAAGATGGCCTTTGCATTTTGCTCGTATTCTGGTTCAACGTAGTAATTTACTTCCATTTTTGATCCATCAGGTCGTGTGTACGTATCTTTCACAACTTTAAATTCACCTACAGCCATCATGAACAAATATGGTGCATGAGGCAAATCCTGTTTCCAACAATCTGTGCGAGTTCCGTCTGTATTTTTCTTAGATGAAACGAGTTTACCATTGGATAGTGTAACATATTTATCTTGAACAGTAATATACATTTCCTGAGTGGATTTTGAATTCGGCGCATCAATAGTTGGAAACCATACTGAATTAGCTTCCGTTTCACCTTGTGTCCAAATTTGCGGCATATTGCCATTTTTCTCGTTTTTCGGATTGATGAAGTAAAGTCCTTTGTCCGATGTAATCGCGGCACTTCCTGAAGTTTGGCGATCTTCTGGTTTGGCAACATATTCAATCGAAATAGTGAATTTTTCATCGCGATTGTATTTTTTATCGAGTTTAATCCGAAGTTTTAGTGAGTCAACATAGGTGTAAGAAGCAGCTTTTCCTCCTATTTCCACTTTTTTTATGTCCATTCCTTTCGCGTCTAAAATCAAACTGTCAGAGGAGTGAAAATGCTGTTTTGCAGTAATGGTAGCTTTTCCATTCAATTGAGATTTTTCCCAATTAAAATTAACTTCCAACTTTGTATGAATTAAATCTGTCATTAAGGTTTTGGATGGATTATAAATTCCACGCATTGGAACTTCATCCTCCAAAAACATTTCTTCATCACCTGAAATATCGTATGGTTCATCGCCATAAAAATCATCATAAGCCATCGAGTCTTCGATTTCTACAACTGAAATTTCATCTGAATCAGATTTACCGACCTTACAACTCAATAAAACTGAAAAAATGGACAAACCAATAAGATACTTCTTCATAAAATGATATTTAGCACAAAACTGCATAAATTATTTGATAATTCAATTCAAGTTGAGGGAATTATTCAAAAAATAAGCTTGAATAATTACTTTTGCAAAAAGCATTCATTATGGCAGATTTCGATTCCTATTCTTTTAATGTTAAGAAAGTATTAATTCGCGTGGATTTTAACGTCCCACTGCATAAAGAAACACTAGAAATCACCGATGATAAAAGGATTCGTGCAGCATTACCAACATTAAATTACATTTTGAGTCATGGTGGTAGTTTAATCATTATGTCTCACTTAGGTAGACCGAAGGAAGGACCGGAAGATAAATTTTCACTTCGACACATTGTGTCAGGTTTGGAGAAGAATTTAAATTGTTCTGTTCAATTTGCGAATGACTGTATTGGAAATGAAGCTATTGAGAAAGCAACAAATTTAAAATCAGGTGAGGTTTTGTTGCTTGAAAATGTTCGTTTTTACAAAGAGGAAACAAATGGTGATATGGTTTTCGCGGAGAAATTGGCTAAACTGGGAGATTGTTATGTAAATGATGCTTTTGGAACAGCCCACAGAGCACATGCAAGCACGGCTATTATTGCGGATTTCTTTCCAAATGATAAGATGTTTGGTTTGTTAATGGAAGCTGAAATTATAAGTATTGATAAAGTTTTAAATAGTTCAGTTGAACCAAGAACTGCAATTGTTGGAGGCGCTAAAGTTTCTTCAAAAATTACCATTAT
>JBEIKF010000150.1:0-4976 GCA_040379905.1 Crocinitomicaceae bacterium | reverse complement strand
GGTACAACAGGTACTACAACAGGTACAGAAATATATGCAAAGTTGTACTCGATTGATCCAACAACAGGTGATTTTATTTTTGAAGCTGAATCTGATCCATTAATAGTGGCATCAAACAACTTAAATACCAACCTTGTAATGCAACTTCAAACACCTATTAACATGCTGGCAAACACCACTTACCTTGCGGTTGTTGGTTCATATGCATCAGGATTAAAGGTTGCTAATGCAGGAACTTCTGAACCTCAAACTTCATTTTTCTATGATACTCCAACTGATACTTGGTTTTACCAAACATCAACTCCTTATGTGCGTTTGAATTTTGATCCAAGTGTCAGTTTAAATGAAGAAAACATTGAATTCAATACACTTGCGCTCTCACCAAACCCTACAAACGGTTCATCTTCTCTAACTATCGAAGCGAAGACTTCAGGTGAGGCTATTATTACCATTACTGATATGTCAGGAAAACAAGTTAACGTTGTAAATTCTTCCTTGTTTTTGGGAGAGAATACGATGAATCTTCCAACTGAAAATCTTAATTCTGGCGTTTACTTTGTGAACGTTGATTTCCAGGGAGCTTCAAAATCAATGAAACTAATTAAAAAATAAACAATAGTTTTTAATTTCGACCCCGCTCTTTAGCGGGGTTTTTTTATGCTCGAATTTGAAGTTGGATATATCGGTTTATTTGTTACCTGTTTTTTAGCAGCTACAATACTTCCTATCGCCTCGGAGGTTTTTCTTACGGGAATGTTGGCTTTGGGTTATAATCCTTGGATTTGTTTGATTGTTTCTGGTACTGGAAATACCTTAGGGGGTTGGTTAAATTATTTCATAGGTTATCTTGGAAATCCAAAATGGTTATTGAAACTTGGTGTTACAATGGAAAGGATAGAAAAATGGAAAGCGCGTATTCATCAATACGGTGTTTGGCTTGCCCTATTGTCTTGGCTTCCTCTCATCGGAGATGTAATAGGAGTTGCACTAGGATTTTTTAGAACTAATCCAATTGTATCATTTATATTCATAGCGATTGGGAAATTTATCCGTTACGCAATCATAATTTTCGTTTTCTTATTTTTCAAGGACTGAATTCCATAATCTTTGATTTTCGACCCGAAAAAATGTTATCAATCACGCTCTATAAAACATAGAATTCTAAAAATAATTCAGAAGTTCTCTCTTTTTGTTATTTTTACTTGTGCTTAGACTTATATCGTGTATTCTTTCTTTCTTATTGCTTTTTTCTTGCGTCAGTGAAAAAATTCAAGAAAGACATTATTTAACAAAGTATTGTGTTGTTTTGGTAATTGACGGTGCTCGTTTTTCTGACACTTGGGGTGATCCGTCTTTTCAGAATATACCATATTTACATAATTATTTTGAAAATCTTGGTGCTGTAAATACGACTTTCTATAATGAAGGCACAACAAATACAACCAATGGGCATGTGGCAATAACAACAGGTTTTTATGAAAACAACATAGATAATTCAGGGCAAGAACTCCCATCCTATCATTCCTATTTTCAGGATTGGATGAAAAAGAACCCCTCCTCAGCAAATAGTGCATGGATAATTTCCAGTAAGGATAAACTTGAAGTACTAGGAAATTGTAGGCAAGGAAAATGGAAGGACTTATACCAACCTCTAACAGATTGTGGAATTAATGGAAACTTTTCAGGATATAGAAGTGATTCAATCACCATGATACGTGCAACGAAAGTGTTGAAAGTATATAATCCTAACCTCTTGTTAATCAATTTAAAAGATCCTGACTATTATGGGCATCAATATAACTGGTCAGCTTACATTAATGCAATTAGAAAAAGCGATGAGTACGTTCACCAACTTTGGAATACAATTGAGCAGGACCCGGAAATGGCAGGTAACACCACACTTTTTGTTACCAATGACCATGGTAGGCACATCTCAGATTTTCAAAATCATGGTGATGAATGTGAGGGATGTAGGCATATTATGTTATATGCTATTGGACCTGATTTCAAGAAAAATGTGAAACTTTCAGTTAATAGGTCATTGATAGACATCCATGCCACTATTTCTGAAATAATGCATTTATCAAACTATTCTGAAGGAAATATAATGACTGAATTGTTTAAGTAAATACTTCTGAAACCAAATACTTGATAATCTATAGGTAATATATAAAAAATATTCCATTAATCTTGTAACTTAGCGCAAAATTTTGGTTTATGAACAAGGTACTTTCCTTCCTTTTTTTTCTAGCTCTTTTTCCAGTTTGTTTTTCTCAAGTTGAATTAAGTGAGATATCAGTTACTAACATTAGCACTATTTCGGACGAAGATAACTCGTATGAGGACTGGTTTGAATTACGAAATTTAAGCCCAAATGCCATCAATATAAATGGTTTTGGTTTAAGCGATGATCCATTAGTTCCTTTTAAATGGGTTTGTCCAAATTATTCGCTGGCAAGTGGTGAACATAAATTGATTTTTGCGAGTGGAAAAAATAGAATACCTACCATTGACCATTACGAATCTATCATTACAGCAAATCAAACATGGAATTACATTGTTCCTACAACCGAGCCGAATGCAAGCTGGAGATCTCCCGGGGCAGCATTGACAGGTTGGTTGTCTGGTGCCGGGGGTATTGGTTTTGGAGATGGAGACGACGGCACAACAATAGGAACCTCAACAAGTGTTTATTTGAGAAAAACTTTTAATCTTACCAATGTAAATGATATCAAGCGATTGATACTTTACATGGATTACGATGATGGATTTGTTGCCTATATAAATGGAGTGGAAATTGCCCGAGCAAACTTGGGAACAACAGGAGTCTTAACTCCTTTTAATACCTTAGCAACAAGTCATGAAGCAAATGGTTATCAAGGATTAGCTATCGATGATTTCGAAATTAATTTAACACAGTTGTCAAATTTACTTGTCAATGGAGAAAATGTTTTAGCTATCCAAGTTCATAATACTGCTGCTAATTCGACAGATTTAACGAGTAATGCATATTTAGCAGCTGGATTCGAAAGCACAACAGTTACTTTTTCACCAACTTTACCATGGATGAATCTCAATGCCACGGACGCTTGGCATACAAATTTTACGCTTAATTCAGCTGATCAGCTAATTGTAACATCTACCGGTGGAATTACCTTAGCTCAAGTTACAATTCCATTATTACCAGTGAATAATTCCTATAATTTTAATTCAACTTCTTGGTGTATTAGTCCAAATCCAACGCCTGCGGATACAAATGATGCAACTTGTTATAATGCCTATTTAAGTAAACCTACTTTTTCAAAACCAGCTGGTATTTATGCTTCGGGATTCAAAATAGCTCTTACCAGCATTGATCCGAATGCTCAAATTAGATATACAACTAATGGAGACATTCCTACCGCAAACTCCCTTCTTTATACTGATTCTATTACCATTTCTGCTACTACAATTATTTCTGCTCGTTGCTTTGATCCTGCCAATTTGGTATTGCCAAGTTTGGTCGAGAAAAACTCATTTTTAATCAACGAGGCCTATATTGGTTTGCCTGTAATTTCGATTTCAACAGACTCTTTAAATTTATATGATACGCAAACGGGTATTTATGTTTTAGGGCCTAATGATTATAATCCTAATTATCCCTATTTCGGAGCAAATTTCTGGGAAGATTGGGAAAGGTATTCATACATTGAATATTTAGCAACTGATAGTACTCAGAAATTTGAAGGAGCTATTGGTTTGAAAATACATGGTGGTTGGTCACGAGCTCAACCTCAAAAAAGTTTCCGAGTAAAATGCCGAGATGATTATGGTATGAACAGAATAAACTTCCCCTTGATTCCAGACAAACCATATATTACGAAATTCAAAGATTTTAATCTTCGTAACGGAGGAAATGACTACGGAGGAACACGCATGAGAGATGCTTTTATGCAGCGCCTTACTAAAGGCACTCACAATGATTATATGGGTTACACACCGGTGATTGTATTTTTAAATGGTCAATATTTTGGTGAGTATGAATTAAGAGAAACGTTGAATAACGATTACGTTGAAAATAATCATGGTTTTCCCTCTGACAGTGTTACAGTTTTAACTGAAAATTATTTAGAAGGTTTGAATGCTAACGATGGTACTTTAGATAATTTTTGGCCAATGTATAATGCAATTGTTGCGGCAGACCCGGCAAGTCCTACTTTTTATAGTCTGGCAGATTCTTTAATTGACCTTCAAAATTTCACAGATTACATCATTGCAGAAACCTATTACGGGAATGGAGACTGGAGTAATACGCAAGCAAATAATATCAAATACTGGAATGTCCCTGGGCAAAAATGGAGAATGATGTTAATGGATTTAGATTTTGGATATGGTCTTTATGGTGCCACGGCTAATGATAATTTCATTGCTCATGCAACAAATAATTCGTTTGTTCATATGGATGTTATTTGTGGCAAACTATTGGCTAATCCTCAGTATTTGAATTATTTTATCGATCGTTATGCGGATTTAATTAATACCGTTTGGCAGCAGGGAAATGTTCAAAGCATGGGAAATTCCATGATTAATGAAGTCGCACCATGGATTCCAAGACATCATACACGCTGGAGTGGAAACATGACGAATTTCCTAAATACGATGACGAATATGCTTACCTGGAATCAAAATAGAATAACGGGTGCGAGAAATGTCGTTCAAAGTCATTTTGCATTAACAGGTCAAGTTACTTATACACTAGACGTTCAACCTGCGGGTGCAGGAAGAATTCATATATCTACAATTGAACCTAGTGAGCTTGAATACCCTTGGTCGGGCGTTTATTTTAAAGGTGTCCCAGTAAGAATAACTGCTGTAGCGAATCCGGGTTATACCTTTAATAATTGGGGACCAAATTCATTATTCACATCAAATAATTACAATGAAGATTTAATGATCACTCCAACGGTCAATGCAGCATTTACAGCTTGGTTTACTGG
>JBEIKF010000149.1:0-5058 GCA_040379905.1 Crocinitomicaceae bacterium | reverse complement strand
GATTCGCCATGTGACGCATCATCGAATACTCACTCGTAATTCCCATTCCACCGTGAATTTGACGTGCCTCACGAGCAATGTTTAAAGCAATCTCTACATTATTTCTTTTCGCCATCGAAATTTGAGAAGAAGTAGCTTTTCCTTCATTTCGTAATTGACCCAAACGCAAGGTCAACAATTGTGCTTTCGTGATTTCCGTAATCATTTCAGCCAATTTCTTTTGAATTAACTGAAACGCTCCAATTGGAACATTGAACTGCGTTCGCTCCTTTGAATAACGTAGAGCTTGATCGTAGCAGTCCATAGCTGCACCCAAGGCACCCCAAGCAATACCAAATCGAGCAGAATCCAAACAGCTAAGCGGTGCTCCAAGTCCAGTTCTTCCAGGTAAAATATTTGCTTTTGGGACCTTAACATTGTCAAAAATCAATTCTCCTGTCGAAGATGCACGTAAAGATAACTTACCATGCATTTCAGGCGTAGAAAATCCTTCCATTCCTCGCTCCACTACCAAGCCGTGAATGCGCCCACTTTCATCTTTAGCCCATACCACAGCAATTTGTGCAAACGGAGCGTTTGAAATCCACATTTTTGCACCATTCAAAATTACATGGTCACCCGCATCTTTGAAATTGGTAATCATACCGCCTGGATTCGAACCATAATCAGGTTCTGTCAATCCGAAACAACCCATCATTTCTCCTGTTGCCAACTTAGGAAGGTACTTTTGTTTTTGTTCCTCGTTACCATATTTCCAAATTGGATACATGACCAAAGAAGACTGAACAGATGCCGTTGAGCGCAAACCTGAATCACATCGCTCTAATTCCTGCATAATCAATCCGTATGAAATTTGGTCTAACCCTGGTCCGCCATATTCTTCTGGAATGTAAGGTCCGAAAGCTCCTATTTCGCCCAGACCTTGAAGAAGGTGCATGGGAAACGTCGCTTTTTCATAATGCTCGTCGATTATCGGAGAAACCTCTTTTTTAACCCATGCTCGAGCAGCGTCACGAACCAATTTGTGTTCATCCGAAAGTAAATCATCCATATTGTAGTAATCTGGATGCTGATAAAGATCTGTTTTCATGAGAATAATTTATAAAATTTAGTAAGTCTGAATAACCCCCCCCAATAATAATCTCCAAAATTAACTATTTATTTAATTTTGTAACGAAATGAATTTTCCCCTATTGTTACTTCAGTCGAAATTCGAACTATTAGAAAGAGAAACACATTTAACCAGTGTTTTGTTGTTCGTTATACTCGCTTGCACTGCTATTGTAGGAGCTGGAAGAATTAATAATCCAAACTTTTTTTTGGCAATTAGCTCAGGATTTTTCAGATTAAAATCTCAAGACAAAACATTTAATGATAATTTGCGAATAAGTCAAGGAGCCAACATTGCCTTATATATCAACTTCATCGCCTCCCTTTCATTGTGTTTTTTCCTAATGCTTTTTGATCAAAACAATTATTCTTTTGCGGCGATTTCAGGTTTAATATTAACTGGGTTTTTAATGATGCTTCAACAAGTTGGGTTTCGGATAATTAGTGTTTTCTCAGGTCAAACAGTTATTTCCGAGTTTGGCGCGCTAATAACCAAGCAGATTTGGTTTTTCTCAGGGATAATATACTTACTTCTTTCACTTTTATGGTTGTTGAACTTAAAGTTTAAACCGATTTTTATTTTTGTTTTCCTTTCTATTTTAGTAATATCATCTCTCATCCGAATTTTTAAAGGACTTCTTTTGGCTTTTTGGAGCGGATTCAGTTGGTATTACATTTTTTTGTATCTTTGCACCTTCGAAATATTACCTGTTTTTATTCTGAATAAATTGATTCAGACATATTTACAGAACGAAATGTGATGTTAAAATTTTTAATTTTTTGACGCCTTGGCAATTAAAACAATTTTAGTTTCTCAACCCAAGCCTGAAGGAGATAAATCACCTTATTTTGATTTGGCGGAAAAATATAAATTAAAAATCGATTTTCGTCCATTTATAAAGGTTGAAGGAATTGACGCGAAAGAATTTCGAGCGCAACGTGTTAATATAGCAGAACATACAGCCATTATTTTAACATCCAAGGTTGCTGTTGATCATTTTTTTCGAATCGCGGAAGAAACGAGGTTCGAAGTTCCAGATACCATGAAATATTTCTGTATTTCAGAAGCTGTTGCCCTTTATCTCCAAAAATATGTAGCCTATCGCAAGCGAAAGATTTTCTTTGGTAAGCAGACCATAGATGATTTGGCTGAGGTAATGAAAAAACACAAAACGGAAAAGTTCCTATTGCCCTGTACAGATATATTACGTGATGTCATTCCAATTACACTCGAGCAGCATGGGTTTCCATTCACGAAAGTGGTTTTGTACAGAACTGTTGCGGCAGATTTGTCTGACCTTGAAAATGTTTACTACGATATGTTAGTATTCTTTAGTCCTGGAGGTATTGAGTCGTTATTTAAAAATTTTCCTGACTTCAAACAAAATAATACGGCCATTGCTGCTTTCGGTCCAACCACTGCGAATGCTGTCATGAAAAATAACCTTCGTTTGGATGTTCATGCGCCACATCCGAAAGCGCCGTCAATGGTAGGAGCAATCGAACTATACATTAAGGAACAAGCAAAAAAGAAATAATTAATCGATAAATCGATTTAAAAAATCCTTCATTCCTTCAGAAGCACTTTTATTGATTTTTTGAAATGTGTTTGGTACAGAAAATGCATTCACATTTGGGTCAATAATCCATTTATGAGCTGTTGAAGATGCGTAATGAATCAATCCAGCTGCAGGATAAACTTGTAATGAGGTTCCGATTACAATAAAAACTTCCGCCGATTCAATCTCCTTCATCGCTTTTTCATACATGGGTACATCCTCTCCGAACCATACAACATGAGGCCTCAAACGATAGCCATTTGGGCAAACATCATCCGAACCGAGTTTCCATCCATCAATGATATAATATTCCTTTTCCTGATTCGGACCTGATGACTTCGCGAATCGAATATTTCCATGAAGATGTAAAACGTTTGTTGATCCTGCCCGCTCATGCAAATCATCAATGTTTTGAGTAATTACCATTACCTCATATTTCTTTTCCAATTGGGCAATGATTCGATGTGCTTCATTAGGTCGTGTTTCAATTATTTGTTTTCTTCGTTGATTGTAAAAGTCAGAAACCAAATCTGGGTTTTTTCGCCAAGCCTCAGGAGTCGCGACATCTTCAATGGCATATTTTTCCCAAAGACCGCCCGAATCACGAAAAGTACTAATTCCACTTTCAGCACTCATGCCTGCTCCTGAAAAAATCACTAGCTTTCTACGCATTTTAAAAACTTTGTGCTAAATTTACGCAAACTAAAATTTTAAATATGAAAAAACTATTACTTAGTGCTGCAATTTTTGCAGGTGTTTTTAGTGCTCAGGCACAATTAGCACCTAATAGTGTTGCGCCAAATTTTACAGTTACGGCTTATCAGTCGTGGTTATCAACGGCTGGACAAAATGGAAATGGTACATATACATTGTACGATTATTTAGATGCTGGATACACTGTTATTCTTGATGTTTCTGCAACTTGGTGTGGTCCATGTTGGAATTATCACTTAGGAGGTGCGCTTGATGATGTATATATCAACCACGGTCCTGCGGGATATCCGGGTGTTTCAGCGAGCACAACTGATGACGTGATGGTAATTTGGGTTGAAGGCGACGGAGCCACTGCTGATGCAACAATGCTTGATGGATCAGGTGCTATCGGTAACTGGATTCAACCAAACGCTACTTTGGGTCAAATTCAATTCCCAATGGCGAATCCAGTATCTGCAACAGCAACTCAAATTAATAATGATTATGATATCGCTTTTTATCCAACAGTTTACAAAATCTGCCCTAACAGAATTGTAACTGAATTAGGTCAAGCTTCAGCAACAACTATTTATAATTCTGTTGGAAGTTGTCCTGCTCCGGCTTCTCAGTCAGTTGATGTTTCTGCCTTGTCTTATAAAGGAGATTTAGTTCATTGTGAGGGATCATACACTCCAAAGGTTCAAATTCAAAACATGGGTACTTCTGCATTAACTTCTGCAACAATTACAGTTACTCAAGGAGGTACTACCGTATCGACGGGAACTTATTCTGGAAATTTAGCAACTTATGGCGTTGCAACTGTTAACTGTACTCCAATCGCTAACTTTACAGGTGGCGCTTTAGCCGTGACTGTTACTACAACAGGTGATGCGGCAGCAGCTAACAATGCTGTTAACGCAAACATTGCTTCAGCTGTTAATGCGGCTTCTCAAGTCGTTACTGTTGATATCACAACTGACCAATATGCTTCTGAAACAAGTTGGAAAATCAAAAATCCATCTGGAACTGTAGTTGCTTCTGGTGGTGGATCTTGGACTGATTTAGGAGCAGCTGGAACAACTGCTAGACCGCAGGCTACAGCTAACCTACAACCTAACACATGTTATACATTTGAGATTTTAGATTCTTACGGAGATGGGATTTGTTGTGCATATGGAAATGGTGTTTACACTGTTAAAGATGCTACTGGGGCTATATTAGCAACAGGAGGTGAGTTTGCTGATATTGAAGTGAAGTCATTTAAAACAGGTGTTTTATCTCTTGATGAATTAAACACAATTGCATTGAATGTTTTCCCAAATCCTGCAACGGATGAAGTGAATGTTTCATTTGAGGCTTCAAATGCAGATTATTCGATTTCATTGATGGATTTACAAGGAAGAATTGTTAACACACAATCTTTTTCAAATCTATCAGGAACTCAATTAATTTCTATCGAAACTGAATCAGTTTCTAAAGGAAGTTACATCGTTGTTGTTTCTTCTAATGGAGTTAAAACAACTAAAAATGTTGTGATTAAATAAGTTAGTATCTAACTATTCAAAAGGCTGTGAGCAAACTCACAGCCTTTTTTATTTTTATAAAATCAGATGTATTTTTTGCAGAATTCCCAAAGAACAATCCCTGCGCAAACGCTCGCATTCAAACTGTGCTTTGTGCCAAACTGCGGAATCTC
>JBEIKF010000148.1:0-5079 GCA_040379905.1 Crocinitomicaceae bacterium | reverse complement strand
AGGATAACAATATTCAATTGAACAACGAAGAAGTTTTGACATACACCAAAAGCTTGTTGATTGGAAATTATGCTCAATATGGAATTCCTTCACCAGATGATGCAGAATTAACAGAAACGGCACAACGACTTCTTAAAAATAAAGAGCAAGCGAACGGAATTTACGATCGTTTAGCAGAACAAAAATTAACTGAATTTTTCAAGAATACAGTTAATTTAAATACAAAATCAATTAGCTACGACGAATTTGTTGAAATTGCTTCGAAAAGCTATTAATTCTTCTTTCTGACAACTTTTATTTTGAGTTGGATTACTTCCAATTCAAGATGCTCATTTTTTGATCAGAATACGGTTTTGAATATTGTAATTGAGCTACACGTAACATCTTTTCAATTGATTCCTTTTTAATCGAGCGATTGTGAAACAGACCGATTATTTCTCTAGCCGGAAATCCAACCAAATTTTCAACTCGTTTAAGATGAGTTTGCTTTTCCTCATTTAATTGATAATGTTCCGGCACAAGCGTATAACCGCCATTTGCATTGACCATTTCTATTAACAAATCAATATTTCCTCCTTGATAATTCCACTGTTCTAAATTCTTATTTTCATTAATTTGACAAAAATGAATCATCTGAGTTCGAAGGCAATTGCCTTTATTTAAAAGCCAAGGATGAAGTTGATCCAATTGATTCAAAGAAATTGTTTTATCCAAAATAGAGGGACAATAAACGAAAATCTCTTCTTGAAATAACGGGACTGTTCGTAGTTTGGGATCAAAATGTGGTCCGGCCAAAATTGCTAAATCAATTTCGTTTTGCTCAATTTTTTCTAGTAATTCAGAAGTTTTATACTCAACAATATTCAGAACTACATTCTCCAAGGAATTTTGCCAATAGGAAAATAATTTGCGAACCATATATGCTGAAACAGTTGGAATAATACCCAACGTAACTTCCTCTTTTACTTTGCCATTTCTTCGGTCACAAATCAACTTTAACTTATCATTTTCAGCCAAAACATCTCGAATTATAGGGAGAATTTCACGTCCGAACGCCGTTAATTCCATCGGGTTTTTTGAACGATCAAATACAAAATGTCCAAACGCTTCTTCAGCCTTCTTAATTTGCATGGAAAGTGTTGGTTGAGTCACAAAGCACTTTTCACTTGCCTTTTGAAATTGTAATTCTTCACTCAGAACCACGATATAATGCATTTGCTGAAGAGAAATCATTTTTTATAAATCATATTTATGTAAATATAAAAATTATTGAAGTTAGTGATGTAATTTGGTTCCCTAATTTTGTATCACAAACTAAATATCTTATGAAAACAAATCAAACTTACATCAACCGATTAAATGACTTACTTTCATCTTATCAAATTCATTATCAAAACTTAAGATCATTACACTGGCATATACTTGGAGCCAACTTTTTTGAATTACACGCAAAATATGAACAGCTTTATAATCGTGCTCAATTGATTATTGATGAGTTAGCAGAACGCATTTTGACACTGGGTGGCTTGCCTCTTTCAAAACTTAAAGATTATTTAAAAAATAGCTCTATCGAAGAAAATGAATTAATTCGAGACGGAGAAAGTGGAGTCAACTACATTTTATCCGCACAAAAAGAGCTTTTGATTGTTGAAAGGGAATTGTTAAAACTTTCGACCGAACTAGAAGACCAAGGAACAAATTCATTTTTAAGTGATTTGATCAAAGAAAAGGAAAAAATTAATTGGATGCTTTCAGCTTGGAGTGTAAAACAAACTGAACTAGTTTTTTAAGAATTGTTTAATTTTGTAATCAATAGTAATCAATTAAAAACACATATAAAAATGTCAACATTAGTAGGAAAAAAGGCGCCATCATTCAAAGCGTCAGCTGTTGTAAACGGAGGAGAAATCGTTAATGGCTTCTCATTAGATCAGTATTTGGGTAAAAACCACGTATTATTTTTCTTTTACCCGAAAGATTTTACATTCGTTTGTCCATCTGAATTACATGCATTTCAAACGGCACTTGGTGAATTCGAATCAAGAGGTGTTAAAGTTGTAGCATGTTCAACAGATACAGAAGAATCACACTGGGGTTGGTTGCAAATGCCAAAAAACAAAGGTGGTATTCAAGGTGTTACTTATCCAATTGTAGCTGACACTACAAAAACAATTACAGAAGCATACGGATGTATGGCTGGCGAATACGAATATGACATGGATGGTAACCTAACAGCTTCTGGTCCAATGATTGCTTATAGAGGGTTATATTTAATCAACAAGGAAGGTATCGTAATGCATCAATTGGTTAACTTCTTCCCATTAGGACGTAATGTTGATGAGGCTTTGAGAATGGTTGACGCACTTCAATACTTCGAAGAAAATGGTGAGGTTTGTCCTGCCAACTGGCATAAAGGAGATGAGGCAATGAAACCATCATTCGAAGGTGTTGCAAATTATTTGGCTTCGCATTAAGCATAAATAACTCATATTATATTAGAAAAGCCATCGGTAACATATCGGTGGCTTTTCTTATTTTAACTAACTTTGTTCCATGTCAAATTTATTATCCAAGTTAGAGGCGATTCACATTCGATTTGTTGAAGTAGGAAAGATGATAACCGATCCTGAAATCATTTCAAACATGGATCGATTTATAAAGTTGAATAAGGAATATCGTGATTTGGAATCATTGGATGAAGTTTATAAATCCTATAAAAATCTGCTTGATAATTTAAAAAGCTCCAAAGAACTTTTAGAGGTCGAAACCGATCCTGAAATGCGCGATATGGCGAAACTGGAAATCGACGAGTTGGAACAAAAACGCCCAGAAATGGAGGAAGAAATCAAAATGATGTTGATTCCAAAAGATCCGGAAGATGACAAAAACGCCATATTGGAACTCCGTGCGGGAACAGGTGGAGACGAAGCCTGTATTTTCGTTGAAGATATTTTCCGCATGTATACGATGTTTTTCAAGGAAATGGGCTGGCAATATGACATTCTGAACTCATCCGAAGGAACAGTTAAAGGATTGAAAGAAATTTCGATGGAGGTTGCAGGAGCAGGAATTTACGGGATGTTAAAATTTGAATCCGGTGTGCACCGTGTTCAACGTGTTCCCGAAACCGAATCACAAGGCCGAGTTCATACCTCAGCGATTACGGTTGCAGTTTTACCAGAGGCAGAAGAAGTTGATTTTGAGTTGGACATGAATGATGTTCGGAAAGATACGTTTCGTGCTTCCGGTGCTGGTGGTCAGCACATCAACAAAACCGAATCGGCGATTCGACTGACGCACATCCCAACGGGAGTTGTTGTAGAATGTCAGGATGGTCGTTCGCAACACAAGAACTTGGAAAAAGCGATTTCAGTTTTACGCTCTCGATTGTATCAAGCCGAATTGGATCGCATTCACAATGAGCGAGCAGCACAACGAAAAACGTTGGTTTCTACCGGAGATCGTTCAGCGAAAATCAGAACCTACAATTATCCGCAAGGAAGAATCACCGATCACAGAATCAATAAAACCATGTATAACCTCGGTTCATTTATGAATGGTGACATTCAAGAAATGATTGATTCATTAAAAATGGCTGAAAATGCTGAAAAACTTAAAGGTCAAGACGTATGACAAAGCAAGAATTGATTCAGGAAATACGCAGAAAAAAATCGTTTTTGTGTATTGGTTTAGATCCTGATTTGAATAAAATCCCAAAACATTTACTTGATACCGAAGATCCTATTTTCGAATTCAACAAAGCAATCATTGATGCTACAAATGAATACTGTGTAGCCTACAAACCAAATACTGCTTTTTACGAAGCATACGGCGTAAAAGGTTGGCAAAGCTTGGAAAAAACAATCAATTACATTCCAAAAAACTGCTTTATCATTGCGGATGCCAAACGTGGTGATATTGGGAATACTTCATCGTATTATGCAAAAACATTTTTTGAAACATTACCTTGCGATGCAGTTACCGTTGCTCCCTATATGGGCTCGGATAGCGTGCTCCCATTTGTAATGTATAAAAATAAATGGGTAATTCTTTTAGCGCTAACATCCAACCAAGGAGCGCACGATTTTCAATTTAGGGAACTAGATGGTAAAAAATTATATGCAGAAGTAATTGAAAAAGCGAAAGAATGGGGATCGTCTGAAGAATTGATGTTTGTTGTTGGTGCAACGCGTGCCGAAGAAATAGCAGAGGTTCGTAAACTTGCTCCTGATTATTTCTTTTTGGTTCCCGGTGTTGGAGCGCAAGGTGGTTCGCTTGAAGAAGTTGTAAAATTTGGTGCTAATTCCGAATGTGGGCTTTTAGTGAATTCTTCAAGGGGAATTATTTTTGCCGGAAGTGATGAGCATTTTGCAATCGCTGCAAAAAAAGAAGCGCTGAAGATACAATCCGAAATGGCGTTGTATGTCCAGCGCTATGAGTGGTGATTTTTTCTTACTTAGAGGCTAAGTCGCTTGTTTCAGTTGTTTGAACACTTCCATAAGCGTCACAATGAGCGATTCTACCTCCTCCGCAAGATGCCAAAACGATTGATACTACAATCGCTGACAGAATTAAAGTGATTTTTGTTTTCATGGTGTTTGTTTTTGTTGTTTGTTGAGACTCTTAACGGAGGCAGTTCAAAGAAAGTTACAATTTATTTAAAAAAATATAGTTATTAGATTCGTAGATTAGAATTATTTTATGAATAAAAAACGCCTTATATTATTGTTTTTCAATGTTTTAATTATTTTTAATTCGCCTATTTTTTTCAGTCAAAAATTTTTAGTAAAATTCATTTCTTCCGATTCATCAGAGGTAAATTCTCGTTACATGAAGCCCAAACAATTAAAAAACAGCGAAGAATTGCGCCCGTTTCTAAGAAATTATCGCTTGAATCTGATTGATGATGGATTTTTTCTGGTATCAACAAAAATCGAAAAGCAAGATCAAAATTCGGCCGATATTAGCGTTGATTTTGATAAAAAATTCGAACGCATTCATTTGAAAATAAACTCTGAGCAAAAAAGAATTTTTAAAAAAACAGGAATCACAAGCAAAATCAATCGCGATTTCATGGCT
>JBEIKF010000147.1:0-5090 GCA_040379905.1 Crocinitomicaceae bacterium | reverse complement strand
TGATTACGTATTACCTCAGGGCCGCAAACAAAAGCCTGGAGTGGGCTGACGTATATGCGAACTTTCAATTTTCTTCCACCGATCGCTACAGAAAGAGCACTGGGTTGAGAATTAAGATGTCACATTGGGACCCCGTAAAAATGCGCATGAAACCCAATACGCCGGGTAGCATGGAGATCAACTTACTTCTTGCAAAATTTGAGGAGCGCAAGGCGGAACTCCAATATACACTGAAGATCGCGAAGAAAACGGCCGACACGGTGATGGTCGATGAATTCATTTTTGGCAAGCAACATCACTCGGTAAAGACCAATCAAAAACAGAATCTGGAATCGAACTTGGAAGATTACAAGGAAAAAATGCAGTCTACGATCTCCAAAAATTCGATCAAATCCTATGTTTCGAGTTTTAATCAAGTTCGAAAGTATGCGAAGTTCCATGGACTCAAATTTGACTATGCGTTGTTCGATGAATCGTTTGAGCATCAGTTTGTAGATTATTTGATCAACGAACAAAACATCTCCAACAACACCATTGGTAAATACTTCATGAGCATCAAGATCTTTTTGAAGAAGATGGAGAAAAGCGGGTTTGTGATCAATCCGGTTTACAAGGATTACAAGATCCTATCTGCCCCCGTTGATTTTGTGTATTTGACATCCAAAGAACTCGACTCGCTGCTTGAATTGGATTTGTCTTCCAGACCGCATTTGGAGCGGGTGAGAGATATGTTTGTGTTTCAGTGTGGGTGTGGGTTGCGTTACGGGGATTTGGGACGAATTACATGGGATGATATTTATTCAAACCGCATTGAGATCACCACCGAGAAGACCAAGCAGATTTTGCGTATACCATTGAACAAGTATACGAGTTGGGTGATTGATCGCAATCAGGGCAAGCCTGAGTTGATGCATCCAACGGCCAATCAAATTCAAAATCGGTATCTTAAGGAATTGGGAGCGATGATGGGAATGTTCAGCAAGCACAAGGTGGTCAAATTCTTCGGATCTAAGCGCACGGAAGACCGTAAGGCGAAGTGGGAACTCATTACTACGCATACAGCACGTAGAACCTTCGTTATTTTGGCTTTAGAGCGCGGTATGCGCCCCGAGGTGGTGATGAAGATCACGGGTCATACCAAACTCTCCACATTACAGCGTTACATTAAAATTTCTGATAACGTGGTAGAGGACGAAATGATGCGGGCGTTTGGGTGAGAAAATTGTATTGACCTTTAATTGAAGATTGTAACAGAAAACTAATTCGTCCATGAATTACGGGTTTTCGCAAATAAAAGTTGGGCCAGTTGCGAAATTCCGTAGGCGTATGTGATTCATTACAAGTAGTTTCGATTCATGAAAAATACAGTCTTCAGTATTCTGTTGATGATTGTTGCCAATTTGTCAGTCTGTGAACTCAAGGCAGGTGAAGGACAAAAACTTGTTCAACAGAATAATGTCACACCCACGAATAGGATATTGATCACTCAATGTCATAATTCTCAGCACGAGGCATTGGTTGAATCTGCAAAGCCGAAAAAGAAAAAACGCGGCAATGGAGATAAGATTATGAAGGCATATTAATCGTTGGTCTTCTTTTAATGTTAACATTTGGAGGTAAGCAGTGAATGGTTTCCTAAAAGCACTGTGTTTAGCTGCGTTGTTGAAAATCCTATAAATAGAAATCTATGATGAAACTAAAATTAATGACAGTATTATTCCTTTTGGGAGTGAATAGTGCTGGTGCACAGTTTGTCTGGGGTATGTTCCCAAGTTATAAATGCCAAGAGAGCCGAGAAAATACCTCCAAGGTTAAATTGACCACAAACCGTTTAAACAATTTTCAAATTGTAATGGACGACTCCATTGACCTTACAGTAATTGGTTTCACTCGATCTAATCGATTTACATTCAAAAATGTCCCCGCAGGGGATCATCATTTTGTTGTATCAACGGATCGAAAGGGTTTTTACACTGAGCCGTTTAATCATTCCTTTTCTATACAGACGGAAGGCAATGGCGATACCTATTTGGTAAAGCTTCCGAAGCGAAAACTAAGAACAGCGGTTAAAGCGGTGATTGGTGTTACATCTGCTTCTTTTTTGGCCTGTTTTGTTGCGTTATTGTCGATGAGCGAATTCAAGTATTAAATCAGTGATTTTTACCCTCAGGGCTTGATTTTAATGGGGGTGACATGAGTTTGTAAAAATTTGTCACATTCGTGATGTAAAAATTGAATCAAATCCGGCTAAATCCAGTCTGGGATTGGGCTACCGAATGCGACTTAAAATCAGATTTGTGGTATGATTTATCATGTGGATTTTTGCGATTTTCCGTAAAATCAAAGGGGAACTTGGTTGGGTGTTGGTTATGCGGGCTTGACGTTTGGTAATCCTGAGAGCAAAGCAGGAACACCTCAGCTGAATGGCAAAGTAGAAAGATCGCACCCAGTAATAACAAGGCATTACGTACTGTCGCAAACAATTCAATTTTCCATGTGACAGACATAAATTAACTTTTGACTGGTTTTACTACTGTTGACAACTACCATTTATTTATTAGTTAGACCATCTCTATCTACAACTTCTTCAAATATTCTAGGGTCGCCAGCTCCAGATATTTTTATCTCTAAGAGTCCTTTTTCGATTGCTTCATTAATTGGCAATACAGTTGGCTTTTTATTCTTTTGCTCTTGCCCAAATGACAGAAGTGTTGACATAATCGCTATTAAGGTCAGAAGGAGTTTTAATTTTTGATTTTGTCTATTTTTCATTGTCGACTATTTTTTATGCTTACCGCTAACGGGTTGCAGATTTGCGATGTGGCGGATTTAGAAGCGATATCTTTCATTGAACCTAAAATGTTTATTAGAAGTAGAATGTTTCAATTATCACTAAACCCGCCATCTCCGCCAATGTGCTGTTATATGCTGGTTAGTTCACGGCATTCCATTCTTCAATTTTTATTTCTGAAGGACCGCAGTCTGAGGCTAAGACTTCAAGTGCATTTTCTGAAACACTGCTTATACAGACAGAACCATTTTCTGCGACTGATAAAAACATATACAATATAGTTCCATTAAAATTTACACTCTTTTTTTTCATCAAAGTTTGATTAACTGAATTGCATCGATTTTGCATAAATGTTTCAGCTTCTGAAAATGTAACTTTGGGATTTTTCGAATCCGATCTGCTACTTGTTTTATTGCTTGAACTATTACATTTAGCCTTTGTTGTAATATTATAATGATCATTAGACCATCCATTGCTAATTGCTGTTTGATTATCCGAACAGGCACCCGATAAATCATTCGTCTCAACTTTACATATTGCTCTATTATAAAATACAAAACCTTTATTAAATCCTTTTTCTATAGATTTATTATAATAATCTAAAGCTTTCTTGTAATCCTTTATCCCGCCTCTATAACAATTCGCAATATCATTATAATATTCAGCTCTTGATGGATTAATTTCAATAGCTTTTTCAAAATTTGCAACAGCATTCCAGCTACCTTCACCTTCATTTCTTACATACTCCCATGCTTTTCTAAAGTAAAAATCTTCAGATTGATTAATTACTATTTTTTCTCTTGCTTCTATTAACAACGGATGAGGTTCTGCTACTTCAATAGCATCACTTTCAATAGACCCACCACCGCAGCTTATCAAAACCGTTGAGGCTAAAAAGATTGCCCCAAAAATTGTCTTTACTTTTTTCATTTTTTTATTTTTAATTTTATTCCTACTCTAAAGGATTTTCGGAATACGCCCCGTTTTTTATAGTGGGTTCTGGACTCCACTTATAATACTCCCCAGTTGTTGGACCAAAAGGTTAGTGATACTAAGTCAATATTTTCAGCTGTATTATGCAGTATTTTTGTTTAAAGATTTGTAGTAAGCATCATTGGGTTTACGAGCAATGATTGTTTTTAGGGTGTGGTAGGGGCACTTTCATTATTACTCAAATATTTCAGTTAAAGAAACTGGCCCACTTTTTATACGATTTCCTTCTAATGTAAATTTCTGAGAAATAAAGCCTTTTCCCACATATTTACCATCACCTAAACTTTCAACATCGATTGTAGCGTTTACGGTGTTTGCCCCTAGCCATCCAGCTTTTACATTAACCTTGCTTCCATCTTCATTGAATGTCCAAGTTGTTTTGCTGCCAACAAAGTTTGTATGTTGGAACCTTCTGTTTGCTAGTACTTTGAGATTGTTATTATCCATTTTTACGATTTTAAATTTCCCTACTCATTTGGCTTTTCGGAATACGCCCCGTTTTTTTGTGGTTTCTGGTCTCCACATTTGTTTTCAATTTTACAGAATATTTTTCAAGAACTCTTAAAGTTGTCCATTGGTGGTTTTCTTGTATGTCTATTTGCGTCGTTCTTCAGAGTTTCGTAGACACCAAAGTTAAATATTTAATTTACACTTTAACACTTCATAGGGTGTTTTTCCTTTGAACGAGCCATGTGGCCGATTGAAGTTGTAAAACTGCTCCCATTCTTGTAGTTTTTCATTTAAATTGACGTCGTCTGTATAGGTGAGAAGTTGATAAAATTCTTTTTTATCCGTCAAGTGAGATCTTTCTACTTTTCCATTCAACTGAGGTGTTCCTGCTTTTATAAACCGGTGCCTCATCCCCTGATCTTGGACGTGCCAATGAAACTTTGATTGAAATTCGTGCCCATTATCAGTTTGAATTGTGTTAATGCGAAATGGAAATTTTGCAATCACGTAATCAACAAAATCAATAGCGCAATCCTGATTGTGTTTGTCATATATTTTCAGAGCTCGGATTCGTGTTGCATCATCAATGGCAGTATATTGAAACCGTTTTATTTTACTTCCATTGGGTCCTTCAAAAATCAAGAACTTAACATCTACTTGGACTTGATGCCCAGGTGTCTCCTTTTCATACCGAATTGTGTGCATCGCTCGGCGTTGTATTTTTTTATCTAACGGTTCAACATTGTTGCGTTTCAAAATGCGATAAACGCTGGATTCTGAAATGTGAATATCGTGATATCGCTCTAAATACCATTTTATTCTCCAAGTGCCCAATTTGTGTTCTTGGCGAAGTTCC
>JBEIKF010000146.1:0-5154 GCA_040379905.1 Crocinitomicaceae bacterium | reverse complement strand
GTTTGCCTTGTGGTGCAATTGTGCACCTTGCGAGTAGACGGTAACTTCTGTTAAAGTTGATTTTACAATTTCTTTTTCTGTGGCTCCGGCCTGAAAAATCATTCCACCCAAAACCCATGCTGCTAATATCCGTTTCATAATTGATTATTTTGTGGTGCTTACATCTTATCTTTAAAAACGTTCATTTCAGTTTTGAAATTAATACCTTTGTTTAAATGAAATTCAAGGATTATAACATTGCGAAGTCGATTAAGGAACAACTGGATGAGTTGGGTTTTAAGCGTCCGACGGATATACAGTTTCGGGCTATAAAACCTATTCTAGATGGTGAGGACGTGATGGCGGTTGCTCCGACAGGAACGGGAAAAACAGCAGCGTTTGTGATTCCAATGCTTCATCAATTGATTGTTAAAAAACGTGGTGCTTACGATGGAATTCGAGCCTTGGTTTTAGTTCCGACGAGGGAATTGGCAAAACAAATTTCGAAAGTTGTAAATGAAATAGGAGGGAAGACCAATTTCAGTGCCTTGGGTTTATTTGGTGGAGTTGAGCAGGAATCTCAAATAAAAACGTTAAAAAAGGGAATTGACATTCTTGTGGCGACACCCGGAAGAATGTTTGATTTGATTTCGCAAGGATATGTAGACATCTCTAAATTGGAAATTTTGGTTTTAGATGAAGCCGATTTAATGCTTGATCTCGGATTCAATAAAGATATCAAAGATGTTTTGAAAAAAGTTCCGAAGAATCGTCAGACTTTATTTTTTACCGCTACAATTGATAAGAAAATCAAATCCTTGGCTTACGATACAGTAAAAAATGCCATTCGAATTCAGATTTCACCTAAAAATCCGGTTTCAAAAAATGTGGCACATGCCGTAGCGTTTATCGAAATGGATGACAAACGATTCTTTTTGGAGAATGTCTTGAAGGAATACCCTGAGCAAAAATTCATTGTTTTTGTGCGGACGAAAGTCAGAGCAGAAAGAGTTGTGGCAGCAATGGAACGCGTTGAGCTTAAATCAGAAGCGCTTCATGGAGGGATAGACCAAAAGGAACGTTTCGCAATTCTGGATCGTTTTCGATCAGGGGAAAACACGGTTTTGATTACCACGGATGTCGCTTGTCGAGGAATTGATATCCCAGATATGGATTACGTTATCAATTACGATTTACCTGACAACTCAGAAAATTATGTGCATCGCTGTGGTAGAACGGGTAGGGGTAACAAACTCGGTCAAGCACTTTCGTTTTGCAGTGAGGATGAAATCCCTTTGTTAGAGGCAATTGAAGAATATACAGGGGAAGAGGTTGAACGTTATCACATCAATTCGGACGAGTACCGTGAAATTTTGGATGATACGGAATCGGGTGATTTCAATTGGCAAAAGTTAATTCGAGATAATAATTCCGAGGAGTGGACCGATAAATAAGATTTGTAATGAATGCGAAAGCTATTTTTTTGTGTTTGACATTACTTGTTTTTTCAGCTTGTTCAAAATCACATTCAGGTATGGGAAAAGGTAAATTACACGATTATACGGGGCTTGATGGTTGTGGAATGCTAATTGATTTGGACAACGGAACTACGTTGGAGCCAACTAATTTAACTGATTTTCAAAGCGAAGTGAATATAGTTGATGGACAAAATATTTGGGTGAAGTATCACGAAATCGCTGCTGGAAGTATCTGTATGGTAGGGACAGTTGTCGAAATTGAAGAAATGGAAAATCGTTAAGATAATTCAATTTTTTCCCACTTTAAAAAATTACTCCTTTTCAAAAAATGATCTTAGTTCATTCAGTCGCTGAATTTCGATCATTAAATCTTTTGGTGTATTTCCAGAGTTTAAATCATTGAAATTTATAATATTATAACTACTTACTTCTTTAATCATTCGAAGCATTTCAACACTTTCAAGTTCTTTCGAAAGTTTGACTTCATTTTTTTCATCAGTTTCTAATTTCGGCCATTTTTCTGCCCAATTTTTTAAATTTTGCACTAATAAATCGCAACATGAAATTAAAAAGTTTAATTCCGAATTTGATGCCATTTTTTGCAAAATCTGCGCACGATTTTTATGATAAAGATTGAATGTATCAATCATTGATTCTGAATTCAACAGCTCAATTTCGAATTTGTCGATTTCGGTTTCTAATTTGAAATTCAACGTTTCACAAATTGTAACTAGTTGTTTAAGTTTTTTCTGCTTGGCAAGAATGAGTTGTGGAACATGGCTATTTGCGAAAATTTCCTGCTTGATTTCAAATATTTTATTTTCTAACGCTTCCTCTGATTCTGAAATAGAATCAACCCCAATAATTTTTAGCGCTTCATTAGTATTCATTTTTCTTATTTCGTCGCATTCGAATGTTTAAGAATTCAACCACTAAAGAATAAACAAAGGCAAAATAGACGTATGCTTTAGGGATTTTTTGATGGAAAGCTTCAGCAACCAAAAGCACTCCAATTGTCACAAGAAAACTCAGCGCAATCATTTTAACAGTAGGATTATTACTAATGAACGTGCTTATTTGACCACTAAACAAGAACATGACAATCATCGAAACAATTACTGAAAAATATATGATTACCATTGGGTCATATCCCGTTTCAACGCGAATTCCGTTGGTCATTCCTATTGCCGTAATTACAGAATCAAAACTAAAAATAAGGTCCACAAATACAATTTGTGTGATGATTCCAGACATTGTCGTTTTGGTTTTATTGTGATCTGAACTTTCATTTCCCTTCACACTTTTATGCATTTCGATCGTGCTTTTATAAATTAAAAAGAGACCACCAATCAATAGCACTATGCTTTGACCTGAAACACCAAAATCAAAGACATAAAAAAGAGGAGAGGTCATTCCAATAATTACCGAAACAATTCCCAACAGAAATAATCTTACGATTAATGCTAAAGATAAACCTATGTTTCGTGCCTTTCTTTTCTGTTCCAGAGGTAAATTGTCTGTTACAATTGAAATAAAAATGATGTTGTCAATTCCTAATACAATTTCGAGAAGTGTTAAGATTAACAGATATGTCCAACCTTGAAAAGTTCCTAGTATTTCAAAAAATTCCATTATGCTTTATTTATAAATTTAAAAAAGTAGTCTAAATCCTTCGGGTTTTGATCCGAATCCGTATGAATTTCAATTAGTTGAGTAATATTGTTTGGGTCGAAAAAATCTACAAGCGTTTCAAAAAGATCTGATTTTTCAACTATTGATTTACAAGTTAATCCAAATGCTTTCGCAATTGGTTCTGCTTGCTGAGTATGCGCAGATTCAAAGTATTTTCTTCCTTGATTCGAGCCTGCCGGACCTGGAATAATTTTAAAAATCCCTCCACCTTGATTGTTTACGACTATAATTTTGAAGTTTTTGGGAAAATCCGAAATCCATAACGCGTTGCTGTCATAAAGAAACGAGATATCACCGCTAATTAAAACATGAAGTTGATTCGGATTAGCCATAGCCGCTCCAACTGCCGTGCTTGTGGAACCATCAATCCCGCTTGTGCCGCGATTTGATTCGTATCGAACATTATGAATTGGATCGAATAGTTGACAGTAGCGCACAACCGAACTATTTGCCATGTGAAGCACACAATTTTCAGGTAACGTTTGAAAAATTGAATCAAAAACAACGAGATCTGTCAATTTATCGATTTTCTCCATGCAAGCTGAAATGCTATCTTTAGCCAAATAATCAATCGTTTTCCATAATCCGAAATAATTTTGTTTATTGCGTTGGTAATCAATTTCGTTGATTTGCTTGAAAAATTTTTCAGGTTCAAGTTCTATGCTATCTGACAAACATTGATAAGTATCCATCCAAGGGAACTCATATCCGATTTTCCAATGCATTTTCGGTTTGGCTTTTCTTAGAAAAGACTTTATTTTTTTCGAAACAACGGCTCCTCCTAATGTAATTAAAATATCTGGCTGATATTTTTCCTCTTCATTTAAAGTAATTCCATTTAATGTTCGATCGATACATGCTATATACGACTCATTGAACAGATTTGACGTGTTTTCAACCAAAACGATTACGTTGGAGTTTTTTGCAAACTTTTCTAATTCAAGGTTTAATTCATCATTCTTTGCTAGCTGACCACACAAAACCATGATTTTAGATTCTGATAACTGTTGAGAAGCCTTTTCTAGAAAGTCGCTATTTATTTCATTATCAGTTAATTTCTTCTGAATTAATCGGCTGAAATTTTTAGATTTTTCAACAGTATTATAGAGCGGTTCACTCAATCCGACATTAAAATGAACTGGACCTTTCCATTTTCCATGTAGAAAAGACATTCCTTCAGTTGTATTTAATTGAGCCCTCCAGATCGCATCGTCTGATATAGTCGTATCATCAAAGGAAACAGAATATCGAATGTGGGATTTGAACAATTCATTTTGAACAATGGTTTGTCCGTCTCCTTGATTCACCCAACTAGCAGGTCTGTCCGCAGTAATTACCAGGATTGGAACACATCGATAAAAAGCTTCTGCAATGGCAGGATAGTAGTTCAATGCAGCTGATCCGGATGTACAGCAAATGGCTACCGGTTCGTTTAATTCTTGACTTAACCCAAGCGCAAAGAAAGCCGCAACTCGCTCATCATGAATTACATACGTATCAAAAAATGGATTTTCATCAAACGAAATGGCAAATGGAGCATTCCTCGAGCCTGGGGAAAAAACGATCTTTTTAATCCCGTAAGCCTCACATTGATCAACGATCAATTGCACCAAAACTTTATCGCTTGAAAGCATGTGGTAAAATTACAATTTTTGAATCAGGTCGAGTATGGTTCTGCTTTTATTTTCTGTCTCTTCCCATTCCATTTCGGGATTTGAGTCAACTGTGTAACCCCCACCTAAATAAAAATAGATTTTTCCTCGTGAAATTTGGCAACAACGTAAGTTTACGAAAATAGAGGCATTTTGATTATCAATTTCACCGATGAAACCGCTATAAAATTCTCTGTTATGGGGTTCAATCTGACGAATGACTTCAAGGGACAAGTTCTGAGGTAATCCAGAAACAGCAGGGGTAGGATGGAGACCGCGATTTACTTGATCAATTGATTGTTCATTGAAAGTAAAACTGAAATCCGTACGTAAGTGTTTCACCGGCCCAGCTG
>JBEIKF010000145.1:0-5159 GCA_040379905.1 Crocinitomicaceae bacterium | reverse complement strand
TCTAAGAGCCCTTTGTCAATTGCTTCATGTATGGGCAATACTGTTGGTTTTTTATTCTGTCGCTCTTGTCCAAACGACAAAAGTGTTGTCGAAACCGCTATTACGGTTAGTAGGATTTTTAATTTTGATTTTTGTTTATTTTTCATTGTTGTTTTTTTTACTGACCGCTAACTTACATATACACGCTACAAACCTGCCCAAATACATCAAAAATAGATGTATAAGCGCAGTTTTATATCGCTAAGCTAAAATACAAATATTATCTATTTTACGAGAGGTTTTATTCAGCCAATCCCCTCAAAATCTCCACTTCCTCTTCCGACAATTCCAACCCACGACGCTCCATCATGTTGTTGGCATATTCAACTGCTTTTTCGAATTTGAAAGGAACAAATCCTGCGCTGCCGCCCCATGAAAAGGAGGGAATGAATTTGGGTGGGAAATCAGCTCCGTAGATGTTGCAACTCACGCCCACAACAGTAGCTGTGTTGAACATCGTATTGATACCGCACTTTGAATGATCGCCCATGGTAATTCCCATGAACTGAACGTTGGTTTTTTCCTCTTTTTCTGTTTCATAAGTATAGGTGGAAACGTTGCCGTAATTATTTTTGAGGTTTGAGGTATTTGTATCCGCGCCAAGATTACACCATTCACCAATGAGTGAGTTTCCGACGAAACCTTCGTGACCTTTGTTTGAATAGGCTTGAAAAACAGAATTATTGACTTCGCCGCCCACTTTGCAATGTGGTCCGAGAGTTGTCGCACCATAGATTTTTGTTCCAAGTTTTAAAGCGCTGTGTTCACACATGGCTAATGGGCCTCGAACAATCGAACCTTCCATGATTTCAGCATCTTTTCCGATGTAGATTGGCCCGGAGCTTGTGTTTAAAATACTGGCTTCCACTTTTGCTCCTTCTTCTAAGAAAATTAATTCAGACGAGCCAATGACCGTATTCGATTTAGAAAGTTTTTGTGATTTTCTTCCAGTTGTAATTAGTTCAAAATCTGCTTTAAGTACCAAGTCATTTTTCTGAAATAAATCCCAACGATTTTCGATTATTACAGGAATTTCTCCTTTGAATTGAATTTTTGAAGAAGCTACGCCGTTTTCTGCAAGTAACAATTCATTTAAATACAAAGCGGTATTTTCTTCTAAATGCATTACTGCTGCAACAAGTTCATCATTCGGAATTATAGCAGCATTTACACGGATACCATTCTCAACAGAAGAAAACTTTTTCGATAGGTATTTTTCAGTCGTGAAGCCAATTTCAGCATCGGGAAGAAAAGCCTTCCAGCGTTCGTCGTTGGTCAAAATTCCCATGCGCAAGTTGCCAACCGGTCGTGTCAAGGTCAAAGGAGCAAAACGCAGGTGTAATCCGTTGTCGTCGAGGTTAATTTGCATGGTTCAATTCAGATTTATGACTAAAAATATAAAGAAGAATAAACGTGATTCCGCCGTTAATAATAAGCATTTCGTAACCAATCTTGTAGTTCCCGAATAACTGTGGTGAAAAATAATCGAGCAAGTAACATAGCAACGGAGCTGCCAAACAAACTACAGGGACGATGTTTTTCATTAATACACGCTTGGTGAAAATCCCAAAAGAGAAAAGGCCTAATAGAGGACCATAGGTATAACCGGCGATTAAAAATATTAAATCAACGATAGTTTTGCTATTTACTGCTTTGAAAATGAAAACGAGAATAATGAAAATGGCTGCAAATCCCAAGTGTATTCGTTTTCTAAGTTTAGTTTTCTCTTCTTCCGATTTATCCTGATTTCGCTCAAATCCAAGAATATCAATACAAAAAGACGAGGTCAGTGCGGTAATTGCGCCGTCAACTGAGGGAAATAAAGCCGAAATCAAACCGATGATGAAAATAAGGAAAATTCCTTTGGATAAATGCTGCTGAACAATGGATGGAAAGACATCATCCGGCGCGAATTCCCAACCATTTTTATTGGCGTAGAGATAGAGAAGTCCTCCCAAAAACATGAATAACGCATTAACGAGTAGTAATATAAAACTGAACGTAATCATGTTTTTCTGAGCGTCTTTGAGTGTTTTCACACTGATGTTTTTCTGCATCATTTCTTGATCCAACCCCGTCATTGCAATCGTCATAAAAGCGCCTCCTAAAACGTGTTTCAGAAAGTGACTCTTTTTGTTGATATCTGTTTCCCACAACTTGGTCATTCCATCTGCTTTCATTTTACCCCAGATCGTCGACCAATCGAGGTTTAAAGCGTCTTGAATTGCGAAGATACAAACCACAAGCGCCAAGAGCATGAACGTGGTTTGCAATGTATCAGTCCAAACGATTGTTTTCACACCGCCTTTCAAGGTGTAGGCGATAATCATTAACATGATGACCAATGTTGTTAACCAAAATGGAATTCCAATTTCTTCAAAAACAAAGGTTTGCATGACATTGATTACAAGATACAAACGAACCGTAGCGCCAAGCGTTCTTGATAAAATGAAGTAACCCGCTCCCCACTGATAAGCACTGAATCCCAATCTGTGACTGAGGTATGTGTAAATAGAAGTGAGGTTGTATTTGTAATACAGCGGAAGTAGAATGTAGGCTACGGCGAAAAATCCGAGGAAAAAGCCAATTACTAGTTGATAATAATTCCAGCCATTCGCACCAACGGAACCAGGAACTGAAACAAAAGTCACTCCTGAAAGCGATGTGCCAATCATTCCAAATGCCACGAGATACCAAGAACTCTGTTTATTTCCGGCATAAAAAGATGCTGAATTCGCGTTCTTGGAGGTAACTCGGGCAACCACGAATAATGCAATGAAATAAATGATTAGAATGAGCGGAATAAGTATTTTGAAATCAAGCATATGCTATTGGTTTTCGTAAAAATAAAGAAAGCAATGACTTGATTTACGTTGACCTATTCAAATTTTGAACAATAAAAAGTAGAGAGCAAGGTGAAAATTGAATTACGGAACAAAAACGTATCTAACTTTTGTTCTCCAACCGTGGATCTGTAAGTCCGTCTCGAAATCCCTTTCTTTTTCTGCCGTAAGCTCCCGAATATTTATGATAAACGTTCGATTTTGATATTCCTTGCAACTTTCATCTTGAGTACGAATGGCGAGTTTTACTTGTCGAATGGGAACTAGATGATCAGATAAAAATTCACTTCCAATCAGTTCAACCACATCTTTACCAGAACAAGATCCGTCATATTGAACGGTCATATAGAGCAAATTAGCGTCAATTAAAACATTTTTTATTACGTACGAATCTGATTCCGGGGTTTGTCCAATTTTTGCGACGAAGTCAATTGTTTCTAGTGGCTTCCCAGTTGGTATGTAAACTCCTTTTTGGGAACAAGAATAAACAAATAAAAATGGAATATAAAAAACAAAAATTTTTAGAATTGAGCGTTTCATAATCTAAATCTTAAAGTTAAACGAAAGTAATGTAATTTTGCAGTGGATGAAAACTAGAACGCTTAAAAAGAATAAAGTTAACGTTGTTACGCTCGGTTGCTCAAAAAACACTTTTGACTCCGAGGTGATGATGGCTCAGTTGAAAGCAAATAACTTCGATGTGGAGCATGAATCTTTGGAAGATGACGCTGAAATTGTAATTATAAATACCTGTGGTTTTATTGACAATGCGAAGCAAGAATCGATTGATACGATTATTCGTTATGCTGAAGCTAAAGCAGAAGGTTTAGTTGATAAAGTGTATGTTACTGGTTGTCTTTCTGAGCGCTATCGAGATGATTTGGAAAAGGAAATTCCTGAAGTTGATGCCTATTTTGGAACTCGTGAATTACCACGTTTACTGAAAACACTTAAATCAGATTACAAACACGAATTAGTTGGTGAGCGTTTGTTGACTACTCCAAATCATTATGCATATTTCAAAATTGCCGAAGGATGTGATAGACCGTGTTCTTTTTGTGCGATTCCTTTAATGCGCGGAAAACATTTGTCAACCCCGATTGAAGATTTGGTTACTCAAGCGAAAGGACTTGCAGCGAAAGGAGTTAAGGAATTAATGCTAATCGCTCAAGACTTAACTTATTATGGCTTGGATTTATACAAAAAACGAGCGTTATCCGATTTAATCAAACGCCTTTCGGATGTTGAAGGTATCGAATGGATTCGTTTGCATTACGCCTTTCCAAGCGGATTTCCAATGGATGTGTTGGATGTGATGAATGAGCGTTCCAATGTCTGCAAATACTTGGATATGCCTTTGCAACATGGTTCTACAAAAATTCTTCAGGCGATGCGTCGTGGAATTACACGAGAAAAAACCGAAGAATTAATTGCTGAAATTCGAGCGAAAGTTCCGGACATTGCGCTGAGAACGACATTGATTGCTGGCTATCCGGGTGAAACGGAGGCTGATTTTCAGGAAATGTATGATTGGGTAGAGCGAAGTCGTTTTGATCGTCTTGGAATTTTTAGTTATTCCCATGAAGAAAATACCCATGCGTTTCAATTCAAGGATGATGTTAGTCCGAAGTTAAAAAAGAAACGTGCCGATTTGATTATGGATTTGCAATCGGGAATCAGTTATGACTTAAATCAACAAAAAATAGGAAAAACGTTCAAAGTTCTTTTTGATCGGGTAGAGGGAGATTACTTCATCGGTCGGTCGGAATTCGATTCACCGGAAGTAGATAATGAAGTTCTTGTTAAAAAATCTGATTCCTATATCCGTTTGGGAGATTTTGAGAATATCATTATCGATTCAGCAGATCACTATGATTTGTATGGTTCGGTGGTAAAAAGCTAGATGTAAGCGAGTGGTTTAGAATGCTTAACTTTTGAATACATTTTGCCGTAAATTTGTTTTTTTATCAAAAAGTTAGGATTTACTGAATTAATATAGTTTGAATACCACAATCTATACCGACAACGAAAAAAACGCCATCCGCTTTTCTAACTTTAAGAAGTTGGAATCGACTTGCCCGTTCTCTGGTTTTGGGGTGAAATACGTGGCATCCGGTGAAGAAATCTATTACGCAAATGATAAAAAGTACAAGGTAAATGCTGGTGAATATATCATTGGGAATGAATTTACCAAGTCCATTGTGCAAATTGATCACGCTGAAATGGTTCAAGGACTTTGTATTGATATTTCATCTGAGATAATTTCTGAAGTAGCTG
>JBEIKF010000144.1:0-5183 GCA_040379905.1 Crocinitomicaceae bacterium | reverse complement strand
CTTTTCGGCGTTTCGAACGTGTAAGGTGAGGAAAATAGGCCTATATCAATCCATTGGTTGTTTTTTTTACTTAGAGAAATACCAATCGAACCCTCATAAATCCAACGAAATTGTTTTTTTTCTGATGCATAATTTGAATTCATATAGGATCCAATTGCAGGAGTTAACTGAAATCGAAATCGATCATTTGGTCGATACTTAAAATCAACTAATGCCAAGTTAATACCCAAGGAATTTAACTGATTGGAACTAACATAGATCGGAATGTTCTCTTGATTTAAATCCAAAGGATTTAAACCGTAGTATAGGTCTATTCCGCCTGAAATTTCTAGTTTATTTTGTCCGTAAAACCAAAAAATAGAAAATATAAAACTGTTAATTAAAACGAATCTCACTTTTGAATATAAATGGTTTTTGTTAGATCAATATTCTCATTGAAAATGTGAATGTATAAAACGTGACTTGATTCAAATTCAATTAACTTCGAATGAGTCGAGTTATCCAAAACTTTAAATTGAACCGACCTTCCTGTTGCGTCAAAAAGAGAAATGTGCTCTTTTGAAAATTGGACATTCGAAGTAATGAGAACATGTGAATTGTCAATTACTTCAACTTGAATTTTATCTCCAATCAAAGATTCTTGCATGGCAGTTGAAATCGTAATTGTTTGAGAAACGGTATCACTTCCACAAGCTCCTGTCCCAACCAATTCAACCAAGTAAGTTCCATCAAACATATATGTATGAAGCGGATTTTGTTCGTTCGAAAACATATCGTCTCCAAAATACCAAATTAAATTATCCACATAATGACTTGTTGAATTAAATTGAACGCTATTCTCTTGGTTTGTAGCGACAAATTCCACATGTGCTAATGAATCATGATGCTTAAGCTTCCAAGTCAACATACTATCCAATACTGTAATTGATGCAGCATATTGAAGAATATTCGCAGTTGCTTGATCCAACGACCCCAAAAATGTGGCTCCGACAGGAGATTTATGGAAAATGGAACCGTAAAAAACACAAGCGCTCAGATATGTCCCTGCATAGCTAGGATGGGATCCATCAGCAGAAAATAAATTAATAGTTGGATGATTATCAATGACATATTTCCAAGCTGGACCAGAAGGCGATACACTTGCATTTGCTGAATCTGCAATGCGTAAATAGGCATTTCGCAAACGCAAATTCATTTTATCGAAGGTGTTGATTGAATCCCACTGCGGATCGCCTACCTGTCTTCCCCACGTCATAAAAAACATTGCCTGCGAGCATGGCGCATTTGCGTATACTGAATCAGCTAATTGAACAGCATAAGGAAGAGTTGATGTATTTACTTGACCATATGGAAAACTTGGTTCTTGACTTTGGCCCTGCAAAACGACATAATCCCACGGCTTACTGTTGATTTTTTGAAACGTAACCGGATCATTTACGTGGCTTTGAAATGTAAATCCACCATTGGTCTTTGAATCTACTGTAACAATATCACCTTTCGAATTGGTGATGTTTTTAAACACATTTGGTAAATCATTAGTATTCACATAACTATTACCAACAAATAGCACGGAGATGCTGTCTTGACATAACGAACTAAACGAAATAACAAGGAATGTAAATGAAAGAAAATTGCGCATAAAAATTTTATTGTAAATTTAACTATGTTTATTAAAATGAAAAGAATCATACTTGTTTTTACGATTATATTGTCATCGAAAGTTGTAGGTCAGTTTCAATTTAATTATTCTGATAGTATTCTTGTTTTAAAAAATGGAAATGTGCTGAAAAATCCATGGGCAGGAGGCTTAAACTACGCACAAGTTTCGGATATTGATTTCGATTTTGACGGAGATTTGGATTTATTAGTTTTTGATCGAAGCGCTGATCAAATAAGGTTGTTTGAACATAAACAAGAGGGGTCAAGTCACTTTTACAAATTAAAACCTGATGGTATTCAATTATTTCCAACAGATTTAAGGTATAGATTAACAGCCATCGACTATAATCAAGATGGAAAAAATGATCTGTTTACTTACGGAATTGGTGGAATTAAAGTATACAAAAATACAGGGAATTCTACAGTTGGACTTCAGTGGCAACTTGCTAAGAATCTATTGTATTCGGATAATTGGGGTCCTCAATTAAACCTTTATGTTAGTTCCGCGGACATACCGGCGATTGTTGATGTTGATTTGGACGGTGATATAGACGTTTTAACCTATCACATAAGTGGAGAATATTTGCAATACCATAAAAACCTGAGTCAAGAAACATATGGTCACTCAGATTCACTGATTTTTGAATTAAAAAATGAATGTTGGGGTGGATTTCGTGAAGATGTGAATTCAAATTCTGTTTATTTAAATGATCAAACTTCACCTTGTCAAGGTGGTAATGTTCCAACTCCTGAATTGAAACCAAACGATACTGATAAAGCACATGCAGGGTCAACAGTATTGGCATTGGATGTGGACGGAAATGGAGTCAAGGATTTAATTCTTGGAGATGTCGCCTACCCTTCCCTAAATCTCTTAATTAATGGTGGAACAACTGTAAATTCCAATTCGCTCATGATTTCTGCTAATCCAAATTTCCCCTCCAATTCTACACCTGTTAATATGCAACTATTTCCAGCGGCGTATTGGGTTGACGTTGATTTTGATAACAAAAAAGATCTTATTGTGGCTCCAAATGCTAAAAACGTTTCTGAAAACGAAACAAGTTTGATGAAATATCAAAATACAGGAAGTAATACCAACCCAAATTTTGTATTTGAAACTAAATCATTCATGCAGGAGGATATGATTGAGCATGGCACTGGATCAATCCCGATATTAGCCGATATAGATAATGATGGATTAGAAGATTTATTCGTAGCTAATTTCTTTTCCTATAAAGCGACACTTTCGAAAGAAAGTAGAATTGCATTCTACAAAAATACAGGGTCATTAACAAATCCTATTTTTTCATTTATTGACAATGATTTTAGTAATTTATCCCAATCAAATTTGGGATTGAGAATGGTTCCGACTTTTGGGGACTTAAATTCCGATGGAAAAAAAGACTTAATTCTCGGTTTGGAAAATGGAACACTTTGTTATTTCAAAAATACCTCTTCAGGCAGCAACCCAACATTTGCAGCACCCGTGATTAATTATTCAGATAATTTGGGGCAAGTAATAAATGTTGGACAATTTGCTGCACCTCAACTAATTGATTTGAATAAAGATGGTAAAATGGATCTTGTAGTAGGGAATAAAACTGGTGAACTAAAATATTATGAGAATATTGGTACATCTTCGATTCCAAGCTTTGAATTAAAAAATGCCTTACTCGGCGGAGTTGATGTTTCGACCTCTGTTTCACCAGACGGATATGCTGTTCCTCATTTTTTTGTTAATCAAGATACGACTTTTTTAATGGTAGGCAGTCTCGATGGGGCGATTCATTTTTATGATTCAATCGACAATAATTTAAATGTAGGAAGTAATTTTTCAATCATTTCTGAAAATTTCTTGAATTTATCCAAGAACATAGGAGCATATAGCTCGGTAACTATAAATGATATGGATAGTGATGGAAATTTAGATATGTTCATCGGTCAAGATTTAGGTGGGATTTTTCATATGGAACATGATGTGAATAGTACTGTTGGAATCGAAGAAAATGACATCAATCAACTTGAATTGCATTTATTTCCGAATCCAAATTCAGGATTACTTAGTATCCATTCAAATATCTATCCGCTCGAAATTCAACTTTTTAGTAACGATGGCAGAGAATTGAATAAATATGTTCTGACAGGCGAAACATCAGTTATAGAAATTCATAACCTTTCTAAAGGGATTTACCTCATAAAAGAAAAGAATTCAGAGCAGGTATTTCGAATTATGAAAAACTGATTATTTAACGAAAAAAGAAAACATTTCATCGCCATTTAATGTTGCTTTTAGGCAATCACCAATTGCCACAGGTCCTACGCCTGAAGGCGTTCCAGTAAAAATTAAATCGCCTGTTTTTAGAGTAATGAATCTCGAGACATAAGCAATTATTTCATCAATCGTAAAAATCATATCACGGGTAAACCCATGTTGCTTTAGTATATCATTCTGATAAAAACAAAATTCAGTAGATTGAAAATTAATATCACTTAAACTAACCCATTTTAAAGAAATTGGCGCACTGTTATCGAACCCCTTTGCTTTCTCCCAAGGCAACCCTTTTTCCTTGCATTTTTGCTGAAGATCCCGCGCAGTAAAATCAATTCCCAAAGTTATTTCTGAATAATATTTGTGGGCAAATTTAGGATCAATATTTTTTCCCACTTTATCTATTTTGACTACAATTTCACATTCAAAATGAAGGTCATTCGTGAAATTCGGATAATAGAAGTCCTTTTCTTTCAGCAGAGCTGTGTCAGGCTTTAGGAAAAATAAGGGCTCTTCAGGTAATTCATTTTTGAGTTCCTTTGCATGTTCAGCATAGTTTCTACCGATGCAAATAATCTTCATTTGGAGTTAAATTTATTTTTAAGTTGTTTCAATTTGTCATCCATTGAATCTGGAGAAATATAAGAACTTTCTTTGATTCGTTGCATTTCAATTCGTAGGCATTTCTTAGTGTATAATGGGAAATCTGCATCAAGCATCCAACCATAGTATCCTGGTTCGATTTTCATCACCTCAGCGATACTCTTACCATTGTGTTTTCCGAAATTATAAATTACTTCCCCTTTTTTATTTTTGGCTAAACGTCCGGCCAAATCGACCAGTTCAAATTCACCTGCGCGTGAAAATTCTGACAAAAAAGTAACATCATTTTTAAGGTCTTCATAGCGATTCAATTGAGCAAGAAAAACCTCTAGCGTAGCTCGTGTATCATATAATGCATCGTGGGCATTTTCAATTCTCTTATCGCAATAAAATTGATACGCAGCTGCGAGAGTTCGTTGTTCCATCTTATGGAAGATATTTTGAACGTCTATAAATTTTCGATTAGATAAATCGAACTCGTAATCAGAACGAAGAAATTCTTCAGCTAATACAGGTATGTCAAACTTATTCGAGTTATATCCAGCCAAATCACAATTACCAATAAAATTGGCTATTTCTGACGCTTTCTCTCTAAATGTATGGCATGCCTTAACTTTATCATTCGTAATTCCGTGAATTGCGGCAATAT
>JBEIKF010000143.1:0-5184 GCA_040379905.1 Crocinitomicaceae bacterium | reverse complement strand
TTCACTTTTGTTATTTTTTGGATTATTAAGCGTTTAGGTATTGTATCGAAGTCATACAAACTTAAAAATTCTCCAAATGAAAGCTGTCATTCTCCTTATTTCACTCATCTCATTTCAAATTGTTTTTGCACAATATTATGTGCGAACCAAGAAAAATATTGGTGTTTACTCAATGTATAATTTCGGACAGGATCGGGTTCTTCAACCCTCCGTTCAAGTTGGTGTTTGCAGTCAAATTGGCCGACATTTTATTCCAGAAGTAGGCGCGACCTTTGTTTCTGTGAATCAAGATGCTACTTTTCGATCGCTTAATGCAGCAATTCAATATCGAACTCGCCTTTTGAAAATTCACGAACGAAAAAGAGGTGCGAAATGTAAACTTGAGTTATTGGATTTATTCGTTGCCCCGGAATATTTTTATACGCCAAATGAATCCTTTCGATTTGACAAAAACACTTACTCGTTGCGTTACGGATTGGCTATTCATCATTTTGAAACCGGTGGATCTAAACGATCTAGAGCCTGGTTAACGAAATTGGAGGCTTATCACCGTACCTATTTTGGAGAAATTAGCAAAGGCAGAAGCGAGTTTGGTCTTTCACTTCGTATTCAACATTTCAAAACGTATGATTTTCTGAGATAGACTAATTGTTCTCTGATTTCTTGATTTCGTAATTTATCCGAATACTTTTTTCCTGTTCTTCTCTTAATTTTTGTTGTTCCTCAGCAAGACGAACTTGTTCCCAATATTGACCTTCCAAATCTGGTGGTTCGATGCCAAGTTCTTTCTCAATTTCATATTGGTATTTCGGTCGTTGAGGTCCTAGTTTTCGATAATAAAATGCCAAGAAGATACCAACTAACATTCCTGAAAGATGGCCTTCCCAAGAAACATGTTGTTCGGCTGGAAAGATTCCCCAAATCATACTCCCGTATATAAACACGATAAACAAAGACAAGGCCTGAAGCGGTAAATATTTCCTCAACACACCCGAAGTAAATAAAAACGCAGCTAACGAATAAATGACTCCACTCATTCCAATGTGATACGCACCATTATTATTGGCAAAAATCCACAATAAAATTCCAGTAACGAACCAGCTGAACAAAAAGACCCGCAGTGCAATTTCGCGATATGAATAAAATAGGAGTGTTAGCAATAAAAAGGTTGGAACGGAATTATTAAGCAAATGGCGAATGTCTCCGTGAGAATGAATCCAAGGCATGAAAAATATTCCTTTTAATCCATTGGTGGTTTTTGGCAAAACACCGAGTTTGTGAAAATCGTAAACGAACAAATAATCTGACCAATACGCCAGCCACATGATAATCATAACGATAAGTGCCGGGGGAATGGCATTACGCAAATGAGATTCAAAGTGAGGATTTGAGCGCATAGGTTCTTCTTTTCAAAACGCGTGCCTTTCGAAAATTACTGACAGGTTGTCAAAAAATGCATTTAACTCCGAAATCATCCTTAATTTTGTGGTATGGAAGAAATCAAAAATAAAGTCAAAGATAGCGGATTGATTCAGCTTGATCTTGCTGATTTCAAACCAAAAGAAACAATCATCGGGATTGACCTTTCGAATCAACTTTGGCAGGGATTGGTATTGAGGGAAAAAGACTTTCGAGATTGGATAAGAACCGAAAATTGGGAACATTACGCCGGAAAAGCTGTTTATATTTTTTGTTCTGCTGATGCCATTGTTCCCACATGGGCGTACATGTTAGTAGCATCTTCGCTTAACGGTATTGCTTCAATAGTCGTTTTTGGTCCTAAAATCGAACTTGAAAAACAAATCATACAGAGAAACATTACTCATCTCAATTTAGAAGAATTTATAAATGGAAAAGTTATAATCAAAGGTTGTAGTGATATTTCTGTTCCCGAATTCGCGATGGTTACATTGTTAAATCACATTCAACCTGTTGTCTCTTCCATTATGTATGGTGAGCCTTGTTCTACTGTACCTGTTTTCAAACGTCGAAAAACCATTTAAATCTTTGGTGGGAATCCAAATTACTTTCGAGTTCTTTGTTTAATTTTAACACATAATGAACGAAACTCAAATTAAGCCACGCCTTCGCGTTTTTGATTTAAGTATCATTGTAATCAGCTTGGTAATTGGGATGGGTATTTTTAGAACACCATCCGAAGTTGCTTCAAAGGCAGGTACTCCCGATATTTTTTTTCTTGCATGGTTAATCGGAGCGATAATTAGTTTATTTGGCGCACTCACTTTTGCTGAAATCGGATCTCGGATTCCTTCTGCAGGAGGATTTTACAGACTCTTTTCCATTTGTTACAATCCCGTTTTTGCCTTTATGGTTAATTGGATTACCGTTATTTCAAATGCGGCATCCACCGCTGCTGTTGCAATCATGGGGTCTTCGTATATTACACCAATACTTTTTCCAAAATTTGCAGACGATACAGCAACTAGATTAGTCACAATGGGCACGATTTCATTGCTCTTATTCATTAATTTATTGGGCATTAAAATTAGCGCGATGGTTCTCAATGTTTTAATGATTATCAAAATTGGATTGATATTACTCCTAATTGGATGTCTTTTTTTAAAGTATGAAATTCCAAATGTACCAGAGCATGTTTCTGTGTTACCATCTGATTACAATCCGTTGAAAGCGTTTGTTTTATGTTTCATTCCTGTATTCTTCACGTTTGGCGGATACCAACATACTGTAAATTTCGGTGGAGATATTTCAAATCCAGCAAAGAAACTTCCAAAAGCAATTTTTATTGGTATTTCAGCAATTTTAATTCTTTATTTAGCAGTTAATTATAGCTACGTTAATGTATTGGGGTTTCATCATTTGGCGACAACCAAAACGTTAGCGGCTGATATGATTCGCATTCAATTTGGTAAAACAGCTTCAATTTTGTTATCAATCGTTATGTTTTTTGCCGTAATGGCATACGTGAATGTATCCATTTTGAGCAATCCTCGGATTTATTATGCCATGGCAGAGGATCGTGTGCTGCCAAATATATTTATGCGTGTGAACTCAAAAACACAAGTACAAGAATTTGGGGTTGTTTTTTTCTGTTTATTTATTTTTCTGACCTTATTTTTCATGAATTCGTTTCAGAAAATTTTGGATTATGTTATGTTCTTTGACAGTATCAGTTTAATAACCGCAGCGGGTGCTATTTTTATACTCAGAAATCGGGCTAAAAAAAATAAGGAAAATGACTCTTCCATTTTTAAATTAAAATTTTACCCTTGGATTCCAATTTTGTATATTTCAGTTTATACCTTGGTGAATCTCAGTGTATTTCTTTCCAATAAATTGGCTTTTGGCTATGGGGCATTGCTATTTGTATCTGGATTCCCACTGTTTTATATTTTGAGAAAATTGATTGTTAAATGATAAATTACAAAGAACTATTTTTACTTGACCCTGAAATAACCTATTTGAATTTTGGTTCCTTTGGCGCTTGCCCAAAACCGATTTTTCAGACTTATCAAGATTGGCAATTGAAATTGGAACGCAGTCCAGTTCACTTTATAGTGCATGAATCCATTCAAGAACTGGAGAATGTTCGGAAAAAATTAGGAGAATACATTGGTGCTGATTTTGAAGATATTGTTATGGTAACGAATCCGTCTTATGCTGTAAATACCATTGCAAAATCATTTCCATTTAAAAAAGGTGATGAAATTCTTTCTACTAATTTGGAATATGGAGCCTGTGATCGCATTTGGGAATATTATTGTGAAAAGTCTGGAGCAAATTATATCAAAACGAACATTTCATTACCAATAGAATCAAAAGAGGCATTTCTAGCTGAGTTTTGGAAGGGGTGTTCTGAAAATACACGAGCTGTTTACATCAGCCATATTACCAGTGCGACAGGATTAATTTTACCAGTGGAGGAAATTTGTCTCGAAGCAAAGCAGAGAGGACTGATTACCATTGTTGATGGAGCGCACGTCCCAGGACATATAAATTTGAACTTAAAAAGTTTGAATGCAGACATATATACGGGAGCATGTCATAAGTGGATGATGGGACCCAAAGGAGCCTCATTTTTGTATGTGAATCGAATCAATCAAAATTGGATAGAACCGCTTTTAATTAGCTGGGGTTACAAAAGTGAGTTCCCTTCAAATTCAACTTTTATCGATAACAATCAAACGTCCGGAACAAGGGATTATGCAGCTTTTTTAACTGTTTCAAAGTGTATTGAGTTTATCTCGGAAAATGATTGGGAATCAGTTTCAAATCTATGTAAAAAAGAAACGATTTTTCAAGGCAAGGTATTAACAGGTTTACTAAACTCATATCCGTTAGCCCCGCTTAATTCTGATTTTTACGGACAAATGTTCAGTATTCCAATTCATACACAAGATCCTTTTAAATTGAAAGCATTGCTATTTGAAAAATACAAAATAGAAATCCCAATTATTGTTCAAAATGGGACCTCTTATCTTCGTTTTTCTTATCAAGCCTTCAACAATTCGAACGACATGGCTGTTCTTTATAAAGCTATTGAAGAATTAATTAAAAATGGAAATATAGTGGCTGTCAACAAAAATTAAAAATGATGACCAAACGACAAGCCTGGTTTCAGGCCATTAGACTTCGAACATTACCTTTATCCGTTTCTGGAATTATCGTTGGATCTGGAATGGCAAAGGTACTTCTCTCATTAAACAATCCTGATAAAGATATTCACTTTTGGGAGATTTTCGTCTTGGCTCTCGTCACAACAATCTGTTTTCAAATTCTTTCAAATCTCTCGAATGATTTAGGAGATACTCAAAAAGGGACAGATAATAAAAATCGAGTTGGACCAACTAGAGCGGTTCAGTCAGGGTTGATTTCTCAGAACGAAATGAAAGTCGCAATTTACATATGTGCCATTCTTTCGTTGATTTCGGCGACTGGACTTATTTATTTTAGCTCACAAAATCTAACACCAGAGCTGATCTTATTTTATGCAATTCTGGCGATTGTTTGTGTATTAGCTGCAATTACTTACACAGTTGGAAAAAACGCTTATGGTTACCGAGGTTTAGGTGATTTAATGGTATTTCTATTTTTTGGAATGGTGAGTGTCTTGGGTGTTTTTTCGCTTTACGGAAACGGATTTGAGTGGCTTGTGTTTTTTCTGGCTGTAACGATTGGTCTTTGGAGCACAGCTGTTTTGAATCT
>JBEIKF010000142.1:0-5190 GCA_040379905.1 Crocinitomicaceae bacterium | reverse complement strand
GGGATGAATATTATTTATCGAATTAAACTTCTAAAAAATTAGCATCTTTGTGTGACTTATTATAATAAATCTATGAAAAATCAAATATTCGTTTTGGCTGTAGGAGCAACGTTGCTTTTCAATTCATGTGAAAATAAACCTGAATTGGTTTCTGGAATTAGCAAGGAAAACATGAATCTAAAAGTGAAACCTGGCGATAATTTTGAGGAATATGTGAACGGAACTTGGCTTAAGAAAAACAAAATTCCGGCTGATAAATCTTCCTATGGCGTTTTTGATATGTTGATAGACAAATCACAAAAAGATGTCAAGCAAATCATTGAAGAAGCGGCAAAACAAAATGCAGCAGAAGGTTCAGATGAACAGAAAATCGGCGACTTTTTCGCGTCCTATATGGATATGAAAAAACGAAACGAACTGGGCATTAAACCATTGAAGCCATGGTTTGATAAAATTGATAAAATTCAATCCTATTCAGATTTGGCGGCGTATTTTGGAGAGTCCAACAAAACGAGTTTAAATTCTCCGATGGTTTTTTACGTTTCAGAAGATTTGAAAGATCCAACGAAATATGTGGTATCAAGTTGGCAAGCTGGTTTGAGTTTACCTGAACGCGAATATTACCTAAATACAGACAAAAATTCATTGGATATATTGAATAAGTATTCCGTGCATATGCAGAAAATGTTTGAATTGGCGAAAATTCCGAATGCAGCAGAAAATGCCAAGACTGTTTTGAATTTGGAGAAACAGATAGCTTCGTTTCACATGACGAAAGAGGAAACAAGAGACGCGTCTAAATTGTACAATAAATTCGAAGTAAGTAAATTAAACTCTTTGATGCCTGATTTCGATTGGAAGCGTTTCATAAGTGCTGCGGGATACAAAAATTTGAAATCGGTTATTATTTCTCAAACTGAATTTACCAAGAACATGAATGGGGTAATCAAAAACACATCCATGGAAACTTGGAAAACGTATTTGAAATGGTGTGTGATAGACGGAATGGCGAATCGCCTGAATGAAGCCATGGATAAGCAAAATTTCGAGTTTTACGGAAAAGTATTGCGTGGGACTGAAAAGCAAGAAGAACTTTGGAAACGTGGAGTAAATAGTGTTAACGGAAGTTTGGGCGAAATTGTTGGGAAAGTTTACGTTAAAAAACACTTTACTCCCGAAGCGAAACAACGCATGGAAGAACTAGTTTCAAATCTTTTGAAAGCCTACGAAAACAGCATTAATGAATTGGACTGGATGAGTGCAAAAACGAAAAAAGAAGCACTTAAAAAGTTGAAGAAAATTACTGTTAAAATTGGATATCCGAATAAATGGAGGGATTATTCCAAACTTGACGTCAAGAAAGATGACTATTTAGGTAATGTGCAACGATCGATTGAGTTTGAATACGAACGAATGTTGAATAAGTTGGGGAAACCAGTTGACCGAACGGAATGGGGAATGACACCTCAAACAGTGAATGCTTATTACAACCCATCTTTGAATGAAATCGTTTTCCCTGCGGCGATTTTACAGAAACCATTTTTTAATATGGAGGCTGATGACGCTGTGAATTACGGTGCTATCGGAGGTGTGATTGGACACGAAATTGGACATGGTTTTGATGATCAAGGGGCTACATTTGATGGAGACGGCGTGATGAGAAACTGGTGGACGGAAAGCGATCTGAATGCATTCAAGAAAAGAACGGGTGCGTTGGTTGAACAATACAATGGTTTCAAAGTATTTCCAGATTTGAATGTGAATGGTGAATTTACACTAGGCGAAAATATTGGTGATTTAGGCGGATTGAGCATCGCCATTAAAGCCTATGAATTAAGTCTTAAGGGAAAGGAAGCACCAAAAATGGATGGTTTCACTGGATCTCAGCGTGTATTAATTGGTTGGGCACAAGTTTGGTTGAACAAGGAACGTGAAGAATCTTTAAGAGCTCAGGTGGCGTCTGATCCACATTCTCCTTCTAAATTCAGGATTAATGGTGTAGTGAGAAACGTTCCGGAATTTTATGAAGCATTTGACGTGAAGAAAACCGACTCATTGTATTTGGCTCCTGAGAAAAGAGTGAAAATTTGGTAATTGTATAGTTTAAAATTATAATATTAAAAAAATGGAAGATCGTGATATTGAAAAAAGTTATTCGAAGGAAGAATTCGTAAGTAAACTTCGTCGCTTAGCTGATAGCATTGAGAAGAATGAGAACTTTCGTATCTCAGTTGCAGGTGAAGCAATTTATGTTCCTGATCGAGCTCGTTTCACAATTGAACACGAACGTAGTGAGGGTTCTCACGAATTGGAATTTCAAGTAAAATGGGAAGATTAGTTTAACGCTAATCTTCTTATTAGATAACTCCTAGTTCTTTACCAACTTTTACGAAGGCATTAATTGCTTTGTCAAGGTCAGCTTTTGTATGCGCAGCAGATATTTGTGTGCGAATTCGTGCTTGTCCTTTTGCTACAACCGGGTAAAAGAAACCGATTGCATAAACGCCTTCTTTCAATAATAAATCTGCGAATTTCTGAGACAGCGCCGCATCATAAAGCATAATAGGAACGATTGGAGAATCCCCAGGTTTGATATCGAATCCTGCAGCTAAAATTCTGTCCTTGAAATATTTTGTATTCTCTTCAAGTCTGTCACGTAATTCGGTAGTAGAGCTCAACAGATCAAAAACTTTTATAGATGCACCCACAATCGCGGGAGCCAATGAATTAGAAAATAAGTAAGGACGAGAACGTTGGCGCAGCATCTCGATAATTTCCTTTTTACCAGTTGTGTAACCACCCATTGCTCCTCCAAGTGCCTTTCCGATGGTTCCGGTAATGATATCAACGCGATCCATAACACCGTAATATTCTGGAACTCCTCTTCCAGTTTTTCCAATGAAACCAGCTGAGTGGCATTCATCTGTCATTACCAACGCATCATATTTATCTGCAAGTGCACAAATCTCATCCATTTTAGCGATGTCACCATCCATGGAAAAAACGCCATCTGTCACGATAATTCGGAAACGCTGATCCTGCGCTTTGATTAATTGCGCCTCTAGGTCATTCATGTCAGAATGTTTGTAACGATAGCGCTGAGCTTTACATAAACGAACGCCGTCAATAATTGAAGCGTGGTTTAATTCATCGGAAATTATTGCATCTTCCTCGGAGAAAAGTGGTTCAAAAACACCGCCATTCGCGTCAAAAGCAGCCGCATAGAGAATTGTATCTTCAGTACCGTAAAATTCAGCGATTTTTCGTTCCAGTTCCTTGTGAATATCTTGTGTTCCACAAATAAATCGAACGGAAGACATTCCATAACCGTGAGTATCTAGCGCATTTTTTGCGGCTTGAATAACTTCCGGATGCGAGGAAAGCCCCAAATAGTTATTGGCACACATAATTACAACATCTTCACCCGTAGAAACTTTTACGTTTGCACCTTGCGGGGTAACGATGATTCGTTCTCTTTTTAGTAACCCATTGTCTTCAATGGAGGTTAATTCGTTACTTAAATAATTTTTAATTTCTCCGTACATATTATTTTCGATTGCGTTCAGTAATTCGTTTGCTTACTAAGTTAAAAAGAAGTTTCGCATCCTTTTCATTCAACTTTCTACCAAAGCTAATTTCTTTTCCGAAATATTCAAAAGTAATTCGTTCTCCACCATTTACCCAAGGGGAAGATTCCCAAACCACCTGAATTGAATTTTTTTCAGGAATTCTAAGCGTCAAACTCTTTATGTTCTCAAAATAATAAGGAATCGATTTTCCAAATGATTTGATGGATTTTTTAAAGTGAAAAGATGTTTCATCAATTTTTATCAGTTCTTTTCCATACATCAGCCATAGGAATGAACGTGTTACTTTTACAGCATAATAAATCCAAAATGAAAGAAAAACAATTAGAATAATCGTTTCTTGTTTTTTTAAACCAAGTGAGAGAAGAGCCCATAAAACGATTCCTCCAATTGTATACCACATTGCAAGCCATGCACCCATCATTCCGTTAATCCAGAAATTTCTATCTGGTTCAATGACAATGGTTGTTTTGGTTTTTTCATCAACAAAAGAAATTCGCTCTCCAATCCACTTCATAGAACAAAAGTAAACAAAAAACCCTGCCAAATTAATGACAGGGTTTATGAACTTATTTGTTTAGATTTTTAATAGTTCCAAACATCAATTTCCCATGTTCTGATATCGTCTTTGATTCGTTCAGCTTCATAAAGCGCATCTACACCGTATTTGTAATCTTCAATTTCACGATCGAATTTGTCAGATACGCGATAGATTGTTGAACTAAACTTTCGCTTCCAAAACAAATCATCAAAGGACATCCATTGAGAATCAGAATTATCATTGTAAGTGTAATAATTCACAATCACATCACGAAGTTCAGGAAAATAAAGCCAAAAAAGCTCTTTTTCAATAACATTACCTAAATAAGGATCTCCCTTTCCGTCGATTAGATTACCTCTTCTATCAACACCTATTAATGAACTAAATCGATTAATTCCATCTGTCTCCATTGCTTCTGGTTCTAAAGGCTTTAATCTAGCCACAGGAGCTATGGAAATAATTCTTCTGTCCAAAATTGATCTTTCCTTATCAAAAAACCAATCCTCTTTGATATTATATGCCGTAATACAAGCCGAATTTATATATTGCAAATTATCAGGAAATTTCACAGGTGAGCCACCTTTAGCGTTGTCATACTGTGTTCTTAATTTGGTCTGATCGACATTTTTCAACACCTGATATAGTTCAGGTCCTTTTTGCGCATCAGCACCCTGTGTAGTTAATCTCTCTAACCATGCGTCATATGTTTCATTATCATCATCCCTTAAAAGTGTTACCTCTACAGGATCATCTTCACCTTCTGGAGTAACCTCATATTTCCAAGGTTCACCGGAGGACCCATAACTTATTTTTCTACTCGCTCTATTACGGTATTTTGGATTATCAAAAAAATCATTTTTACCGTTCTTGACAATTGGGTACTTAAATTGATATCCGTCTTCAATCAAGGTAAAGTTTGTATCCGAAACTTCAAACACCTGTAAATCACCCAGCATAATATGCTTCATGATAACAGTCCAAAGTGAAAATCGCTCTTGATGTTTAATCCATCCACCTTTGTCTATATTTTCAGGAGAACTCGGAAAAACATAGTTATTAGGT
>JBEIKF010000141.1:0-5201 GCA_040379905.1 Crocinitomicaceae bacterium | reverse complement strand
ACATCCGTATTATCTACACCATCCTCTTCGCCTCCGGTAATGCCTAGTTCAATTTCCAAAGTCATCCCGATTTTACTCATTCGAGCTAGATACTTTTTACAGATTTCAATATTCTCAGCGATTGGTTCTTCGGATAAATCAATCATGTGCGAACTGTAAAGTGGTTTACCCGTTTCCTTGTAAAATTGTTCACCGGCATCCAGCAATCCATCAATCCAAGGCAACAATTTCTTTGCGCAATGATCCGTATGAAGTATCACTGTAGCTCCATATGCTTCTGCCAATGCGTGAACGTGTTTTGCACCCGAAATCCCTCCTAAAATAGCCGCTTTTTCATCCTGATTCGACAAGCCCTTTCCTGCAAAATAAAGAGCTCCACCGTTAGAAAACTGAATAATTACAGGGGCTTTCAATTTAGCCGCCGTCTCCATAACTCCATTAACGGTACTTGTAGTCGTAACATTAACCGCAGGTAAAGCGAATCCTTTTTCTTTGGCGTAATTAAATATTACTTGAACTTCATCTCCTGTGGCTACTCCCGGCTTAATCGAATGACTCATAATCAGTTAATTTAGGGCAGCAAAGTTATGAATAAAGTTCAATGAATTTAATTTTCGATTTTAATAAAAAACTTCTTTTTTACTAAAATAAAAAAGCCTTTGATTCGTTTTAGATTAAATCATTATTAAAGCCTATGATAAACAGATACCCTGCTATTTCTTTAAATCAGAATGATAATAGTTTAAAACCTTCGAATGAAGTGATTTCCTTTCTCTTAATGTACAGTAAGTCCATTGATGTCAAAAAAGGAAAGAAACAACGGATTATCCTCTGTAAAAATTGATCGAAAGCTGTCTGAAGAGGCAGCTTTTTTTTTTGCAAAAAAACTTACAAATAAAAGTTAAAAAAATAGTAGTTAGAACAATTGGATTAGTCTGAACTTTGTTTAAAACTAATCGCCGTGAAAAACATTCTCTTTGCCAACGATTTTTCGAACACATCAGAAATGGCACTTAAATACGCAGTTGAACTTTGCATTAAATTAAAAGCAAAACTGACTGTGGTTCATGTACATGACATTTCCGCATTATTAGCCAATCCAACTGAAATTCCCTATTTCCCTAGTGCGAATGGAGAATTTTTAGAAGCACAAAAAAATAAAATGCAGGAACAATTACTTTTTGTAGCTGGGGAAAAAGCAAAGCAAATTGATACCCATTTCGATGCGATTGAACACACATCAGTTTCGTTGGCGATCATCGAAAAAACGGAAGAATTCAAAACGGATTTGTTAATAATGGGTACACATGGCAAAAGGCAATTTCAAGAGTTTTTTATTGGAAGCACCACTAAATCGGTACTAACAGATTGTCAATGCGCGGTTTTAGTTGTTCCGTTTGGCACGCATTATCACATTCCTGAAAAAATAGTCTTCGCTTCTGATTTGGGTGATGATAACTTCGAAGCGCTTCACGCATTGGTAGAATTCGCTAGAAATTTTGATTCTAAAATCACCATTTTACACATTTCAACTGATTATGAATCATTTAGCTTAAACAAAATGAATGACTTCAAGAAACACCTGATGACTGAAATAAATTATTCAAAAATCACTTTCGAATTTCTGCTTTCCAATGAAATTAATGAACGTATAGATGAATTCATTTGGGAAAATAACATCCAACTCATCACAATGGTTGAGCATGAGAACAAAGGTTTTTTTAAACGTTTGTTCCGAAAAGACCACACTAAAAATATGATTTCTTTAACGGAAATTCCAATTTTAGTTTACAATCAAAAATTCTTAGTCAAACGTTCCTTTAAAGAGGCTGAAGCTCGATTCAATTTAAAATAAACGTCAATTAACATTCATTTTATCTGCGAATAAGCTATTTTCATTGAACATCCGTATTTTTACGGCTGAATGGATTTTAAGCTCATTTCAGATTTTAGACCAACAGGCGATCAACCCGAAGCTATACGTCAGTTAACAGCAGGTATTTTAGCTGATATTCCAGCTCAGACATTGCTCGGCGTAACAGGAAGTGGTAAAACGTTTACAGTTGCGAATGTCATTGCAAATCTGAATCGTCCGACTTTAATTTTATCGCATAACAAAACGCTTGCTGCTCAGCTATACGGTGAATTCAAACAGTTTTTTCCAAATAACGCAGTAGAATATTTCGTTTCCTACTACGATTATTATCAACCCGAAGCGTATTTACCTGTTACGGGAACATACATTGAAAAAGACCTTCAAATCAACGATGAAATAGAGAAATTGAGACTTTCAGCAACCTCTGCCCTGCTGTCGGGTCGAAAAGATGTAATTGTTGTGGCTTCGGTTTCGTGTATTTATGGTATCGGAAATCCGAATGAGTTTAAAAACAGCATTATTTCCTTGAAAGTCGGACAAACTGTTGCACGAAATAAATTTCTATTTCGATTGGTTGAAAATCTGTATTCACGAGCAGGTGAAACCTTTGAAAGAGGCATGTTTCGCGTAATCGGAGATACGGTTGACATTTATTTGGCCTATGCAGATTATGCTTTGCGAATCGGTTTTTGGGGAGATGAAATAGAAACAATCTCATCGATTAATCCCGAAACGAATCAGAAAATTGAAAACTACAATGAAATTGATGTTTTTCCGGCCAATTTATTCGTTTCAAGTCCAGAAAATACCCGACAAGCGATTGAGCAAATTCAAGATGACCTCGTAATTCAAGTAGAGAATTTCAGAAAAGAAGGAAAATTGGAGGAGGCTAAACGTTTGGATGAACGGGTCAATTACGACCTTGAGATGATTCGAGAACTAGGTTATTGCTCTGGAATTGAAAATTATTCGCGCTACTTCGACCAAAGAAAACCAGGTGAACGACCTTTCTGCCTGCTTGATTATTTCCCAGAAGATTTTATTTTGGTTGTGGATGAAAGTCACGTTACCTTGCCGCAAGTTCGAGGAATGTATGGTGGAGACCGTGCACGAAAAATCAATTTGGTAGATTACGGATTTCGCTTACAAGCAGCGATTGACAACCGGCCATTGAAATTCGAGGAATTTGAAGGATTTTTGAACACGGCAATTTACGTTTCTGCAACACCTGCGGACTATGAAATCGAAAAATCGGAAGGAATAATTGTGGAGCAAGTCATTCGTCCAACAGGTTTATTAGATCCGATTATCGAAGTTCGTTCAACAAAAAATCAAATCGACGATTTACTTGAAGAAATAAACCAACGAATTGAAGTGAAAGAACGCGTTCTCATTACAACGTTGACCAAGCGAATGGCCGAAGAGCTTCAAAAATACCTGGATAAAATTGGGATTTTATGCCGTTACATTCACAGCGAAATCGATACAATTGAACGCGTTGAAATCTTGCGTCAATTGCGTTTAGGTGACTTTGATGTTTTAATTGGTGTTAATTTACTTCGAGAAGGATTGGATTTACCGGAAGTTTCGCTCGTTGCCATTTTAGATGCTGACAAAGAAGGATTTCTAAGAAACGAAAGATCCTTGGTTCAAACCGTTGGTCGCGCAGCTCGAAATGTGAATGGAAAAGTGTTGATGTATGCCGACAAGACAACGGATTCCATGAAAAAAACAATGGACGAAACAGCCCGTAGACGTCAACTGCAAATTGACTATAATGAGGCAAACGGTTTGGTTCCGACACCTCTGAATAAATCGAAGGATAAAATCATGGAATCCACGAAAGTTGCGGATGGTGATTCAGCTTTACGCAGAGCAAAATACGAGCAACCTGAAACGATTTCCATTGCCGCTGAATCATCAATTGCGTATGGAAATCCAAAAGAACTTGAAAACCAAGCTAAACTCACGCGCAAGGCGATGGAAAAATCTGCCAAGGAACTTGATTTCATTGAAGCGGCGCGACTTCGTGACATACTTTTTGAACTTGAAAAACAATTGAAAAATGGAAAATAACAAACTTCTCAATCGCTTTCGTTGGCTCGCTGTGGCCGAAGGAATTTCTTATCTTTTACTCGGAATAACTGTTCCGTTGAAACGTATTTATAACATCCCTGAACCTAATTTTATAGTTGGTTCAATTCATGGAGTTCTCTTTATCGCCTATTGCATAATTCTTTTGGTTTTGATGATTGACCTGAAATGGTCATTCAAGAAGGGGGTAATTCTTTTTCTTGCTTCGCTCATTCCCTTCGGGACATTCTGGGCGGAAAGAAAATATTTGAGGGGATAACCTTTAAAGCTCAAATTTGAAAGGCAGGTTAAATTGAACCGGCACCACTTTACCTTGATCCATTCCGGGTTTCCACTTTGGCATGCCATTCAAAACTTTAAGGACTTCTTCGTTAAAATTCTTTGCTCCCTCGACACCACGCATAATTTCAGGATTCGTCACATTTCCTTCATCATCAACTATAAATGAGGCATAAACCGTTCCATCAATTTTGTTCTTTTTTTCCCAACGTGGGTATTTCAAATGTTTTCTAACATACTTCATTAATGCCTCTGTGCCTCCCTCAAATTCAGGCATCACCTCCACAATCATTTTCGGTCGTTCAATGGGAATGTAAGTTTCCCCTAATATGGGTGGTTCTGGCATAACTTCAGGCTTTGGAGGTATTACTACAACCATGTCGCCGCCAACTGTTTCCTCCCACTCTATCCCACCATCAACGACACCTTCAATCGTTTCCGTTTTGCAACTGACTTTTTGTTCTTCAGGAATTTTCACTTTACCCATCACTTGTTTATCATCCTGTTTTATCGTTTGATGTTGCTTAGGCTTATGAATCGTACTTTTAGTTTGCTGATTAGGCTCACACGACATTAAGGAAAGCGTTGCCATAGATAGCAGAAAATAAGAAAGATTGGTGTTTCTATGACGTTTTTCCAAGTCCCGAATGACAATCAATGTTTCTTCGTGACGATAATCCAATTGCGACAAACGAACATGTCCACACACTTTTTCATTTCGGTGTTCAATCAAATAGGCTAAAATTTCAAATCGCGACATCTGCGTGAAATCCATTACGCTTTTCTCACAGACGCTGCAATGTCTTGATAACTGACCAATTTTCATTTTGTTCCAGTCTTCGGAACACGTCAACGGAATTGTTGGCTTCATGGCTTCAAGTTTAGGGGATTATATCTTGAAAACGTCTAATTCTTCCGAATATCTCATTCTTTAAATGAAGTTATAAATTGT
>JBEIKF010000140.1:0-5229 GCA_040379905.1 Crocinitomicaceae bacterium | reverse complement strand
AGTTTTTTTTTATTTTTAACGGAAAAGTAAAACACTCTTTACATCTTTCAAAGAGAGGAAAACTAAATTTGACTAATGAAAAATCTATTTTATATTTCCTTTCTGCTTTTTTCGTTAAAGGCATTTTCTCAAACGAGTGTAAGTCCACTAGATTGTATCGCGCCATTTTATCACGGCGTAGCTTCAGGTGATCCTTTAACGGATAGAGTGATTATTTGGACAAGAGTTACACCTCAAGACTTTAATCAAATTTTGACGGTCAATTATAAGGTTGCAACGGATAATGCATTCACAAATATCGTCGCTCAAGGAAATGCCCAAACCGATGCTTCGAAGGATTTTACTGTAAAAGTGGATGTAACAGGTCTTTCACCGAACACGTTTTATTTTTACGAGTTTGAATATAATGGTTCTTTCAGTGCGGTAGGTAGAACCAAAACATTACCTGTTGGGAATATTAATAATGTGCGATTTGCAGTTGTATCTTGTGCCAATCTTGAAGCAGGTTATTTTAATGTTTATCAAGCAATTAATGAGCGTAATGATGTTGATGCTGTGCTCATGCTTGGTGATTACATATACGAATATGCTTCTGGTGGGTATTCTCCCAATTCAAATATAGATCGCGTTTGGGAACCAGAGGAAGAAATTGTTGATTTAGCTGAGTATAGGCTTCGTTATTCGAGCTACCACATGGATAATGCCTTAAGAAAGTTACATCAGAATTTTCCCTGGATTTGTGTGTGGGATGATCATGAAACAGCGAACAATTCTTATATGAATGGTGCTGAAAATCATACAAGCGATGAAGGAGATTGGTTAACAAGAAAAGAAAATGGAAAACGTGCCTTTTTTGAGTGGTTACCTATTCGACCAAAATCTCCTGATAATACCCAAATATTTCGTTCATTCAAATGGGGGGATTTAGCAAACCTTATAATGTTAGATACACGTTTGGAGGGTCGTGACGAGCAAGTTCCAGCTACTGATCCTACAATAAATGATACAGCTAGAACAATACTGGGAGATGAGCAATTCAATTGGTTAAAAGATGAATTAAGTTTAGGAACACAGCAATGGAAAATATTGGGAAATCAAGTGATGATGGGCGAAATTTTAGCACTAGGTAATCCGATTAATACAGACGGATGGGACGGCTACCCTGCTGAAAGACAGCGTTTATACAATCATTTAATCCAAAATAACATCAATAACTTTGTCGTTGCCACAGGTGATATTCATACAAGTTGGGCAATCAACTTGGAAAATGGAAATATTCCAGTTGGAGTTGAATTTGTTACACCTAGCGTTACTTCTCCAGGTGTTCCTATTAATGTTGGCGGACTCTTGACCTTTGAAAACCCCCACTTGAAATACGTAGAACTAACAAAAAAAGGCTTTGTTATTCTCGATATCTCAACCGAAAAAATTCAAGGCGATTGGTATTATGTCAACACGATAGATCAGCAAAATCCTGCGAATTCCTGCCAAAAATCCTATTATTCAAATTCCGGAAATAATACATTGGTTTCCACAAATACGCCAAGTATAGGGCATGGGCCGTTTTCGATTCCATTAACTGAGCCATGTAGCAGGTTTGCTTCAATTAAAGAAAATTCTAATTTTGCCATAATCGGTGTTTACCCGAACCCTACCCAAAATTTACTGCATATCCAAGTAAATGGCAATAGTATAGATGAAAATCAGTGGATACTAATCACAACACAAGGTACAAAATCAGATATTAAACCCCTTTCAACTCACGTTGATCAGAACAATGTCACGCAATATGTATTTGACATTTCTATTCTTCCTCAAGGAGAATATTTCCTTTCCTACTCTGGGAAAATTCCCATCCGATTTATTAAAAAATAATCTGAATTCTAATATCAAATGATTAAATAATTAGATAAACTTAGAATTAATTAAGGTTCTATAATATTTGACAAAAAATGAAATGTCGGTTTGAATTAAGATTTTCGAAAATTCAAATATCATCAATTTAGATCCATAAAATAGTTATTTAATTTCCCAACATTCAGCTCAATCAAGATTAGATGCCGTTTTAATTATCTTAAATACAATTAAATAGAAATTATACATTGATAATACTAGTGCAATAAGTCCGATAACCAGAGCCCACGTGATTCTTCTGTTTTGTTGCTTACTTGTTCTCATAAAAAATACCGATAAAATTTAGGATCAAAGGCAATTCTCCCAAAGCTTTCTTTTGGTATTCGCTTTAGGGTATAATCTTGAATTAAATTAGATAAAATCTCTTCCGAGTAATCGACATAATCAACTTCCACAATGCTATTTTTCTCAATCCAATTAGAAATACTTCGATGAAATACTAAATCAAAAGATGGTAAAACGGTGACACCCATTCGTCTTAAACTTTCAGCGTTACAAGCTTGTTCGAATTGACCTAGCATGGGAATTACCATTAATTTTTTTTGTAAAAACAACGCTTCCGAAGGCAATTCAAAACCGGCTCCACAAATAACACCTTCACAATTCGCTAAACTGCGTTTGAATGATGAGTTGTCTATAGGACTAAAATGAATATTATTAAGTCTGTATGCTTGTTTTGAATATTTAGAAAAAACATGCCATTCTACATCGAATTGGTCTAAAATCTGCCACAAAACATCGTCATGATATGCAGGAAGATAGACTGTGTAATAACCTTTTTTAGTTGGGTTCAATTCACGAATTTGTGACCGAATGATTGGGGTAAATATTGTATTATCATATTTCTGAAAATGAAAACCATATTTCAATTTAGTTGGACAATAATGATTTAGAATGTAACAACTTATTCGATCCTTTTCTTCTGGTTTGGGCGCATTCTCATTTAAAACGGCCGCTTGATGACTTAATTCAACACAAGGAATACCATTAACCAATGCAGACCATGCTGAAATAGGTTCAAAATCCGAAATGACAAGATCATATTTTTTTACCTCAAAATTCTTTATTTCCTTAATTAACTGTAACGGGCTGGATTTTATTATTGTTCGAAACAAGTCGACTCTGCCATCTCTTGATGATAAAAAAGTCAAGCCATTTCTTTTGTATTCAATGTCAAAACTCGACTGAATTTGAGATTGATTGCCACTAATCAACACATCAACATCAGCCATTTTCTTTAGAATTGGAACGATTTCCTCAGCCCTACTTAAATGACCATTTCCTGTTCCTTGAATGCCATATAAAATTCGCATATTAATTCATTTTTACAACTTCATTAAACAGGTTACTATAATTCAATGCTTCATTTAAAGATGGTTCATTTTGAGTCAGAACTGATTGGTTTTCAAATTGAACGTGATGATAAATCCTCCATTTTCCTCGGTTATATTCCAACGAAGTCATGTTTTCAACCCAATCACCTGAATTAAGATAAGTAACTTGTTCACCGCTTTTGTTTTTGAATTTTTTCATTTTTGGTTGATGGATATGTCCACAAACAACATACGAATAACCATTTTCAATCGCAATTTCAGAGGCCGTTTCTTCGAACCAATTGACAAAATTTGAAACGCCCTTTACACTGTCTTTGACCCTTTTAGACAAAGAGATTCGACCTTTACCTAAGCGACAACTAACCCAATTCACGAGATTGTTTAACATAATGAGCAAGTCATATCCTTTTCCTCCTAATTTGGCAATCCATTTAGAGTGTTTCATTGTATTATCAAAGACATCTCCATGAAAAAACCAAGCCTCACCTGTCTTCAATGGTAAAACCAATTTGTTTACAATTTTGAAATTACTTAACTGAAAACCTTTGAATTTTCTAAGCATTTCATCGTGATTACCTGTAATATAAAAAACCTCCGTGCCATTTGCTAACATGGATGTAATTGTCTTTATAACCCGCATGTGCGGTTCAGGAAAATAGCGTTTATTAAACTGCCAAATATCGATTATATCTCCGTTTAGAATTAAAATTTTAGGGTGAATTGAATCGAGATACTGAACTAATTCTTTGGCTTTACAACCGTAAGTTCCCAAGTGAACATCCGAAACCACAACGATTTCAACTTTCCTTTTTTTAATCATGGTTTTTTTACAAATTTGAAAGGAAAGATTAAGAATCGTTTTAACAACAATTTAAATAATATTTAAAAAATTATATCATTTTCAATTTTTACTTAATTCTTAATTAACAAGAGATAAACATCAAGTTAACTTATTCATTTTTAAACACTAAACGAGTCTATTCATTAAAACATCAATTCCTGAAAGCTCAATTTTAGAATTGTAATTTCATCTTTTGTTAAAAACAATTTTCTTATTCTAGTTCTATTTAATTCTAATTTTGCCGAAACCTATTTATGAAGTTCGGAGCAATCGATATTGGCATCAATGCAGCCCGATTATTAGTCGGTGAGGTCTGTAAAGAAGCAGATCATCATTATGTAAAAAAAATCTCTTACACACGTATTCCATTGCGTTTAGGAGAAGACGTCTTTGAAAATGGGAAAATTTCAAAAGAGAAACTAGATCATTTTGTTGATAGTGTCCTTGCATTCAAATTAATAGCCGGAATTTTTGAAGTAGAAGAATTACGCGCAGTAGCAACATCAGCAATGCGTGAGGCAGCAAACGCCGAAAAAGTAATTTCTAAAATAAAAAGTAAAACAGGGATCGAAATTGAGGTAATTTCAGGTCAAGAAGAGGCGGACTTAATATTTGGGACATTCATGTTGCTTGATTTTGACAAAAAAAGTTCTTTCATTGTGGTCGATGTGGGTGGAGGTAGCACTGAAATAAGTGTATTTGAGAATGGAGCGAAAACGGCTGCCAAGTCATTTGAAATTGGTACCATTCGATTACTGAAAGAAAAAGTAAATCAGTCGCTTTGGGATGATCTTTCAAATTGGATTCAGAACAATGTGAACTTAAAAACGGAACATCAACTTTTTGGAACTGGAGGTAATATCAATAAAATTCATAAGATTATTGGATTGAAAGATAAAGCGCCTGTTGACTCGAAAAATATGAAAAAACTTTTCGAAAATTTAAAGGAGCTTAGTGTAGATGAACGAATTGATCGTTTTCAATTGAAACCTGACCGAGCCGATGTAATTGTTCCCGCTTTAAATATCTATTTACATGTTATGAATGTATTGAAGTGTAATGAAATCTCTGTTCCGAAAATTGGACTTTCGGATGGGATGATTTACGAGATGTATCGAAAAAGAGGATTTTAGGATTATT
>JBEIKF010000139.1:0-5286 GCA_040379905.1 Crocinitomicaceae bacterium | reverse complement strand
TTTTTATCGTTTCGACTTTGGGGCAACTCGGAATAGGCTTGTTTGGGGTCTTTACTCAGCAGTAGCAGGTAGGATAGGGAATGGTTGTTTGTATTCCTTGTAGAACGAAATTGTTGGAAGGACATAATGGCTTCGAGGTTGGCGATAGCCTGAATTACAGTTTTGGTTTGGTTTTTCGTGCTTATGGTATCGAGTAGAACGATTTCCAGGAGAAATTCTGAGGTGCTAATGCTTACGGTGTTATGGGCAAGCATATCGGAGTTTGTCTCGCTAACTGTAGGAAAAGAGGCATCCACTTTGGGTGTGTATTCATTGATAAAGAGTGATTCCTGACTTTCTTTGAGCAGGAAAGCGTAGATCCAAGCGACCAGGGCTTGATTGGTATTCGGTCGCTCCGGTTGAAATTTCAGAAAATCGATAAGTTTCGCAATAGAGTTATTTGGCACTTTGCAAAAGTAAGGTTTTCTGAAGATTTGGGTGTGTGGGTGCAAATATTGTCTACATTTGTTGTGATAGCATTGCGTTAAAGCATCGGAATTCATCCCAAAATTGAATAGATAGTGCACGAAACTGGAAAAATAACTCGAAAGGCGATACTACTGAGTTATTGGGTAGATGAACATGAAAAATTCAAGTCTGATTTAGACTTTGGACTTGTGAAGTCTTTTTTAAAATCAGCTGCGGGAGGTTGCTTTCGCGATGAAGAAATCGGGGAATACGCAAGCGTTTTTTTTACCAGAAAGAGTTTGTTTGAATTGTTGGATTGCTACGATTACATGTTTGTATATTTTTCTGGCCATTCCTTATTTGAAAATCGCCAAGTTCAAATTCCATTGAAAAACAGTGAAGTAATCGCGGAATCTGAATTTATTAGACCTAACAAAAAACTTTGGATTTTCATGGATTGTTGCAGAACGCAGCGCGAGCCCATGAATTCGCCGGATTTCGAGTTACCACGGAAAGAATACTTATTTCCCAAGAGCTGCCCACAAAGGAGGGAGAATTGGGTTTTTAAAATTAGTCAAATGGAACCCTTTAGTCTGATTTATTACGTAACGAAACTTGGGGAATTTGCCTTTAGCAATGCTATTGGCGGATTTGGGACACAGATATTTTTCACCACACTCATGGAGAAATTAGATTCTGAGACAACGTTTGATTTTGGACAATTAGTAAGAGAAATCAATCAGTCCCCAATTGCAATTCAGGAAAGTAGTTACATTCCTGGCGGTTTAGATTTGAAAGAGTTTTCATCATTGTTTTAAAATGATAAGATGTTAAAGATGAAAAAAACGCTGATTTTCTGTATGCTGCTATTTTGTGTCGTTGCAGCCAGTGCACAAACAAACATTAGGAAGGGCTCCAATGCTTACGGAAACGTGCTTTATAATTGGGATGGGAAGAATTTGAGGCAAGGATCGAGTGCGTATGGACCAGTGATTGCCAATTGGGATGGCGCGAATATTCGCCAAGGTTCAAGTCCGTACGATAAAGTAATTTATAATTGGGATGGGAAAAATCTGAGGCAGGGTACAAGTTCTTATGGCTCGATATTATACAACTGGGATGGTGAGAATATTAGAAAAGGCGCCAGTGTTTACGGGAGTGTCATTTACAATTTTGATGGTAAGAGTATCCGTGCCGGATCTAGCACATACGGTTCTGTTTTATACAATGTCGACGGCAAATTGCCGGTTGCCATGCTAATTTATGTGATTGAGTAACAGATTTATGGTTGCGAATATTATTGGGTAGGAGTCGAGTTGCGGTAATCCTTAAAAATCAATCAGTTAAGTTGCGATAATCCGTTTTTTATTTGGGAATAAATAGAGTTGGTTTGGTTGATGAAAAAAATTATACTATTTATATTTTCGCTATTACTTTCTTTTTCTTCTGTATCAGCGCAACAAATAGAATGTGGAACTATGTCAAATCTTGAATACTTAAAAAGCCAAGATCCACAACTAGAAAAAAATATGATAAGAAATGAGCAAGCTTTACAAAACTGGATTAAAACTCATGCTGGCATCCAATCTGGGAAGGGTACAATCATAACTATTCCCGTTGTTGTTCACGTAGTTTATTCCAATCCATCGGAGAATATAAGTGCTGCACAGGTTTTATCACAAATAGCTATATTAAATAAGGATTATAGAAAATCAAATGCAGATACTTCAGCGATTCCTTCGGTCTTTGCAGCAGTTGCAGCAGATTGTGAAATTGAGTTTTGTCTCGCAACAAAAGATCCAAATGGAAATAGCACATCTGGTATTACTAGAACTTCAACCAAGCAAACTAGCTTTTCCCCCGGAACTTTCAATGGGATAAGTTGGTCAAATGATTTAGTTAAATATACATCATCTGGGGGCATTGATGCCTGGAATACTTCAAAGTATTTAAATATTTGGGTTTGTGATTTAGGTAATCTTCGCGGTTATGCCCAATTACCTGGCGGTCCGTCTAGTTCTGATGGTGTAGTTGTTGATTATACGAGGTTTGGAAATATCGGTACAGCAGGTTGGGCCTCTTTTACAATAAGAACCACAACACATGAAATAGGACATTGGTTAAACTTAAACCATATTTGGGGGGGCAATAACATTGATGAAACTTCAAATTGCGGTAATGATTATTGTGATGATACTCCAACGGAGTCATCATCAACTTATGGATCTCCAACATTTCCTTACAATCCTTATAGCGCATGTAATTCAGGGGCTAATGGTGAAATGTTTATGAATTATATGGATTACACGGATTGCAGAAGTATGTTCACCGAAGATCAAAAGACGAGAATGAGAGCAGCGATAGATACTTTTAGACCTGGCTTACTTAACTATGTCTGTCAGGCGGGAGTTGTATACGGTTGTACTGATCCTTTAGCGTGTAACTATTCTGCATCAGCTAATATTAATGTTGATTGTAATTATACCACCTGTGCGGGCTGTATGGACTCATCTGCCTATTCTTACGATTCTTTAGCTACTATAAGTGATACTGCTGCATGTTTGTTCTGCGGTTTGACAGCTTCAACTGTAGTTGTTGATGCGAGTAGTGCAAGTGCATTAGATGGTTCAGTAGATCTATCAGTGGCTGGTTGGAATTGTACTACACCTACTATTTTAGCTTCAAACTTTGGAACATCTACTGGTTCAACTGGAATAATGTTCAACATGATAAACACTTCTGGGAATCCATTAACTATTACAGGAATTTCTCAAGGTAGTTATGGCTCTAACTTTGGTGCAGCTAGTAGTTACGAAATTTATTATTATCCTGGTTCATATGTTCCTCAGAAAGGCAATGGAGATGGTTGGATTGCAGTTGCATCAAATGCAAAAGCTACAGTCCCATCAGGGGGAACTCTAACGGATCCTGTCTATAGTGGTGCAATTCCAATGAAAGCAGTGATAATTCCAGCGGGTGCAACATATGGTTTTTATCTAGGTCTTAGTGGAAAACTAACATACACAATTGCTACTGGAACAAGTGGTGTCACTCCTTGGGGCAGTGATGCGGCACTCACGATTACAGTTGGACATGGTGGTGATTTTCCTGAGCCAATTAATAATCGCAGAGCCCCCTTAATTCAGGTTCATTACGGAACCAATACTTCCACGCTCAAATATAAATGGTCTAATGGTGCAACAACTGAAGACCTGACTGGAGTTGCGAAAGGAACTTATGATGTAACAGTTACTGATTGTAATGGTTGTACCGCTACAAAAACTGTTAACATAGGCGTGAATTTAGGTTTAAGCGATATGACTTTAAACGCTATTTCCATACATCCGAATCCAGCAAAAAGCCAGATTACTGTAAAAGCAGCTGCAATATTAATAGGTTCAGATTATATCATTAATGACTTATTAGGTAAAATAGTACTTAAGGGCAAATTGAATTCAGAAAACACAATGATTGAATTGGGTAGTTTAACGGCAGGCATTTATTTGTTCAGTGTAGGAGACAAATTGAAACAATCATTTAAAGTGATAAAAGAATAAATGGGCCGGTTACAATGATCCCAGGAAATGGGAATTTGCGTTGGACGGAGAAGCGATTGATTTCCGATATGATGATGGATCTTTCCTTAGTCAGTTCTCCCTCCTTGAATAAATTAGACAAGTGCCTGGAAATAACAGATTGATCTCTCTCAAACAAGACGGTTAATTGATCCTGACTTAACCAAACCGTTTCATTTGAAAGTTGTACATTTAATACAATGCCATCTTGATTTTGATAAAAGTAGGTTCCAGTTCACAGCTGCGGACTGAAAGGTGATCCAATTAGTCATTTACAGGTCCATCTCTTTTCTTTGCTGCTCCAACCCCCTCTAAAAGTATGTTTTCACAGGTGCAACAATTCCAATTTATTATCAAATCAGGCAAAATAATTATTGCTGATCCCAGTGTCTTCGGCGACACTTTAGATGCAGTTTCTCTCCGAAATGTCCGCTCTGGCATTTGGACAGCTCATTTCACTTATGGATGTCTAGGAGATTTCCAGCATGCCATCGCCAAGCACGAGAAACCAAGTATTTTGAGTCATCGACAGAAATCCCATGAGATTGAGGTGTATAGCGATCAAATCGGTTTTTTTGATGCGAAATATTATCGAAACGATGCTTTTGCAAAAGAGATGCCTTTCGAGCCATATCAAACAGTGAAAAAAGGTGATTTGTGGTATTGCGCGATGAGCTATATCGCCAACCACGGCCCCAATGGGGCAGGCGCTTTTGGTTTCGGAGCAATTACCGATACCGTGCACAAAACCCATATTGTGGTCGCGAAGAAGAGTTGGGTAGGGGATTATGTGGAATTTGAAATTCGACTCAAATAAACTCAACAGTTTGAAAATCATTGTCTTTATCTCTCGGAAAAATCCTCCTTCATTCAGTTTTTGAGCCAGTTGGAAAAAACGCTGCAGTTGAACCCCGTTCGCCGCTTTAATTCGTCCTCACTTCGCCGGAGCAATTTGATCCATTGAAAACACTAAATTTGGTACATGCTTAATTCCCAAGTCACCCAATGAAATTGCGCCTTATACAATGGAACATAAAGTACAACTCTAATTCTCTAAAAATTGCAGAATTAATCAAAGCATCCATCGATGGTGCTACATTGATACAACTTCAAGAGGTAACCCAAAGTCATTTTGAATATCTCCAAGAATATCTATCTCCCAACGATTCAGCCTTTAGTTTGAATTACCGGTCTCCAGGCCGTTATGAAGGAAAGAATAGAGCGTTGGGCGTTGCGACATTTGTTTTCGGAGGTGATATTTTGA
>JBEIKF010000138.1:0-5286 GCA_040379905.1 Crocinitomicaceae bacterium | reverse complement strand
ATGTAAAAAAAGCACTCAACTGGCTTCCATTCAATCAAATTGCAAAATTAGTTCAGTATAAAAAGAAAGATATAGTCATTCAAAAGGTGCAGCACGCCAAGAATTATATATTGCAACAGCTGCAAAGTTTGAAAAGTCTGCAAAAAGTTTTGGTTTCTGATTTGATGAATTGATTTCTTTTATTTTGGAGAAATAAACACTTTATCAAAAGTACCATTATCATAATAATTAATTAAAAGGGTATTTGATTGTGTATTTGAATTAATTTCCCTCCCCATTAAATCAGTTGTTTTTATTAACTTTTTATCTGATGTTAGTTCTTGTATACCAGCTGCAGATGAACACGCATTATTACAATTTTCACTAAAAAGAGATTGTGAATCATGAAATGAATTCCAATTTGCTGAAGCCCAAGCGGAATTGTCAACTTCAATACAATTTAACGGTGCATTATTATTTGCATAAAATTCCGTTATCTGTGTATTGTATCCATTAGCAACATTCAAACAATTCAATTGATTTGATCTGCAATCTAATACATCCAATGCTAATTTTTGACTAAGATCTAACGATGTCAGCTGATTGGTATCACAATACAATTTTTTAAGTAAATTCACTCCTGTTAAATCAAGAGACGAAAGATTATTTTTTCTACATCTTATATCACTTAATAATAAATTTTGACTCAAATCAAGGGTAGTTAAATTATTATTCTCACAAGATAAATCTACTAAAGAGTTAGCTCCAATTGTATTCAAAGAAGTTAATAAATTTCCAGAACATCCTAAATAAGTCAATAGTGCATTAGACGAAATGCTCAAGGAGGTTAAATTATTATACTGACAATCTAATCCTGTCAAATTTATATTTGAAGACACATCTAAAGTAGATAGCTGATTTCCAAAACAATCCAAATAAGATAAATTGACATTTGAAGAAACGTTCAAAGAACTTAAGGAATTATATCTGCAATTTAAATTTATTAATGATGTATTTTGCGTAACATTTAGTGATGTTAAGTTATTACTATAACATGACAATTCGGTTAAAGCTGTATTTTGAGTTAAATCTAAATTTGTTAACAATGGACTCCCAGCGACACTTAAGTGTGTAAGTGCGTTGGCTCCTGATGTGATTAACGTTACTAATTGTGGATTACCTTGACAGCTAAGTGTATTAAGAGCAATGTTTTGAGAGACATTAAGAGATGTAATGAGAGTTCCAAACATGGATAAATCCGTCAATGAAGTAAACTCCTCAAGTCCTGTTAAACTAGTGATATTACTTCCACTTCCTATGTTTATTGAACCAGCATAGGTATTAGCTTCTGTTAATTGAATTTCAGTATCTAAATTAGTATTAATTGAACTGTTATTAACTAACAATGCTTTAAAATTTGCATCAGGAATATTAACATTTTGTGCGTTAATCCAACAAGTAAAAATTAGAAAACTGCTTAGTAATGTGTATTTTATCATAAAAATTTTTATTGTTAAAGTTATCAAATATTTTAACAAATCAAATAGTTATATCTTATGATTGAATAAAATGAGAATATTTCATGGTTAAAAATTGCGGTAGTAATTCAAATAAATCATGCAATTCTACCCCAATTAGGTTTGGATCGAAGTATTTTCTGAATTTGGATTTTTAAGATTTGATTTTTAGGCATTTCAAAATTCGGGTCTTCTGAAAGCATTTTCTTGGCCATTTCCCTTGCAAGTGTAACAATTTGACTATCCTTCGACAGATTAGAAATCTTTAAATCCAACACACCGCTTTGTTGTGTCCCCATCAAATCACCAGGACCTCTTAATTGTAAGTCAACCTCTGAAATTTCAAAACCATCATTTGTTTGCACCATTGTTTCCATGCGTTTTTGAGCTTCTTTGGAAAGTTTATCTCCCGTCATTAAGATACAATATGATTTTTCAGCTCCGCGACCGACTCGACCTCGTAATTGATGCAATTGAGACAAACCAAATCGCTCTGCACTTTCAATGACCATTACGGAGGCGTTAGGAACGTTTACACCAACTTCAATAACTGTTGTGGCAACCATGATTTGTGTTTCTCCTTTGACAAATCGTTGCATTTCAAAATCTTTGTCCTCAGGTCTCATTTTACCGTGAACGATACTTACTTGATAGGATGGCATTGGAAACGATCTCGATATTGCTTCGAATCCATCCATCAAATTATTAAAGTCTAGCGTCTCTGATTCTTTAATCAAAGGGTATACAACATAAACTTGTCTCCCTAATGCAATCTGCTCTCGCATGAATCCAAAAAGCCTGAGCCGATGACTTTCAAATCGATGAATTGTAGAAATTGGTTTTCTTCCGGGCGGTAGTTCATCAATAACGGAAACATCTAAATCACCATAAAAAGTCATTGCTAACGTTCTCGGAATGGGTGTTGCCGTCATGATTAGAACGTGCGGTGGAGTTATGTTCTTCTTCCACATTTTAGCCCGTTGAGCGACCCCAAAACGATGTTGCTCGTCAATAATTACGAGTCCAAGGTTTTTGAATTGTACCACATCCTCAAGTAAAGCATGTGTTCCAATCAATAGATTCAAATCACCATTCAAGAGTTTTTCATGAATTTCTTTACGAGCTGCTTTTTTCGTGGAACCTATTAATAATTCAATTTTGACATCCATATTAGCTAAAAAACTAGAAATCGACTCAAAATGTTGACTTGCTAGAATTTCTGTCGGAGCCATCAAGGCAGCTTGAAAACCGTTTCCAATGGCTATCAGTGCTGTTAATAAAGCAACTAATGTTTTTCCACTTCCGACATCACCTTGAAGCAAGCGATTCATGTGTTTTCCTGAAAGAAAGTCTTTTCGAATTTCCTTGATCACTTTTTTCTGGGCATTCGTCAATTCAAAAGGTAAGTGATTCGAATAAAACACATTGAATTGGTTCCCGACTTCCTCAAAAACGAAGCCTTTCATTTTGGTTGCTGTGACTTCTTTTCTCAATAACATTTCCAATTGAAGAAAGAATAATTCTTCAAATTTCAATCGGAATCTAGCGTGTTGAATTTGTTGTTCTGAATTCGGTTGATGGATCGTAATCAACGCTTTTTCTTTTGAAATCAAGTGATTCTCCTGTATCATCCAGTCGGGAAGTGTCTCAGTTATTTTTTGACTTATCTGAGGAAGTAACGTTGCAATTAATTTTTCTATTCCTTTTGAATGTAAGCCCTTTGCAGTCAATTTTTCTGTACTCGGATAAAAGGCTTGAAGTCCAGTTTTATTTTGAACATCAGCATAAATAGCCATTTCGGGATGTGGTATATTCCACTGATTGACAAACAATTTTGGTTTACCGAATATTTGATATTCCACATCGGTTCGTAAATTCGGTTTTATCCATTGTATTCCTTGAAACCAAACCAAGTCAATTGATCCACTTGAATCCGTAAATCGGGCAAAAAGTTTTTTATGCCTACTGGAACCAATTTCTCTTAATCCTGTAATTTTTCCTCTGAGTTGAACGTAATTATCGACGTAAGGTGCATCAGCAACCGAATGGTAAGTGGAACGGTCTAGATAGCGAAATGGGTAATGCTCGAGTAAATCGCGAAAAGTAAAAATACCCAATTCCGTTTGAAGTAATTGCGCTCGTTGCGGTCCGACACCTTTTAAAAATTCAATGGAGGTATCGAGGAAATCATTCATAATTGAATAGTAACTGGGGATTTATTCCCAAACACCCATTTTGCAGAATTTCTCAATTCGTTGGTCGATTCTCGCTTGAGGGTCAATTGAATTAAGTTCCTTGATATAGGATTTGATTTTGTTTTTCAAGATCGAAAACATTTCAGTTTGACTTCGATGAGCACCATTTATCGGTTCTTCAATCACCTCATCAACCAAACCATTTGCTTTCATATCTGTAGAAGTCAATTTCAACGCATCCGCTGCTTTTTCTTTGAAATCCCAAGAACGCCATAGAATGGATGAACAGCTTTCCGGAGAAATAACTGAATACCAAGTATTCTCAAGCATCACAACTTTATCTCCAACACCAATTCCCAGAGCACCGCCCGATGCACCTTCTCCTATAATCACACAAATCACGGGAACTTTTAAGCGCATCATTTCATAAATGTTACGTGCTATAGCTTCACCTTGCCCACGCTCTTCAGCTTCAAGTCCCGGAAATGCTCCTGGAGTATCGATAAATGTTACAATTGGTTTATTGAATTTTTCAGCTAGCTTCATCAAACGAAGTGCCTTTCGATATCCTTCTGGATTAGCCATCCCGAAATTCCGGTATTGACGCATTTTTGTGTTGATACCTTTTTGTTGACCGATGAACATGACGCTCTTTCCATCTAAAAGTCCGAAACCGCCAACCATTGCTTTATCATCTTTAACACTTCTATCTCCGTGTAATTCAATGAAATTCCCTTCAGTTATTGCATCAATGTATGCCAATGTATAAGGACGATCAGGGTGACGAGATAATTGAACGCGCTGCCATGGAGTCAACTTTGAAAAAACTTCCTTGGTCTTTTCCTTGAGTTTTTCTTCCAATTCAGCGATTTTGTCGGACATATCAACGTCTGTTGTTACACCAATTTCTTTGGTTTGTTGAATCTGATCTTCCAGCGCTTTTATCGGTTCTTCAAAATCAAGGTAAGTTGCCATAATTTCCAGTTTTACGAACCACAAATTTAACTATTTCAACGAATTTCAGGGTCTCTCTTGTAATTTTTCAACAAGGAAAGCCGAATTAATTTGAACGATGAATTTCACTTTTTAAAAAAAGTAAGATACAAGTTCCTGGAAGTTCCTATTTTAGTAGCATGATTTTATTTCCGCCTGCAAAGGTTAATTTAGGTCTCCATATTTTGTTCAAAAGGGAAGATGATTATCACGAAATTGAAACGTGTATGATTCCTATTCCTTTTACAGATATTTTGGAGATAACCGAAGCGGATAAATTTGAGTTTTTGCAAACCGGATTGGCGATTCCGGGTAATTTAGATACGAATCTATGTGTCAAGGCATTTCAGTTGATGAAGCAAAAATTTGCAATTGCAAATGTTCGAATTCATCTGCGAAAACAAATCCCAATGGGAGCCGGATTAGGCGGAGGATCAGCCGACGCAGCTTACGTTTTGAAAGGTTTGAACGATTTGTTTAAACTCAATCTTTCAATTTCAGAATTAGAAAATTTGTCGGCTCAATTGGGCAGCGATTGTGCATTTTTCATTGAACATAAACCGCAAATAGCAAGAGGAAGGGGAGAGGTATTATCTGAAATT
>JBEIKF010000137.1:0-5317 GCA_040379905.1 Crocinitomicaceae bacterium | reverse complement strand
GACAAGTATTATTCGTTTTCTATCCGTCAAATTAAACGCTTCGTGCTTATAGGCATCCATAAATATCAACCACTCGCCTTCCTTCCAAGGTTTAATCTCATCACGCACTCGAAAACCAGTTTGTGGAAGTTCAGAAGGAATTTCAAGACCAAAATGGCATCTATAAATTGCGTTGGTATCGCCACAATGTGGCAGAATCTTACCATTTGGTTCCAATTGATTGAATGAAACAGACAGTATTTCGGGATATTTCCGGACTATTTCCATCGTTTTTGGAAAATACTTGTACCGACTCTTAAATTCAATATCCCACCATTTCAACGAAAATGTTTTCCACGTTTCAGAATCATTTACCATTGTTTTATTAAAATAAGCATCTGGTTGATGCTCTTTCAAATAACTAATCAACTCCTGCTTAACTTGCTTCCAATTTCTTTCAAACTCCTTTGTCCATGAGAACTCACTTTCAATGAAATTTGGTTCGTCCCCTTTATAATCAAAAGAAAAATCAAAGAGACTAAACCATAACTTGGACTTACTCATACTAAACAGCGAATAGGAATTTCGACCTCTAAGTTACATTTTTCATAAATTAATCTCTACATTTGAAACAATGGCAGAACGATATGTCTGAAAAAACAGATAAAAACCCGAATTTTTTCTATTCAACCTCAGATTTTCCTTTTCTTAGAAATTTAGAGGAGAATTTTCCCATTATTAAAATGGAATTGGAGAATTTGATTTCCGAGGGTGTCGAACAAAACTGGTTAAGAACATTTCCAGATTACGTGAAGTCAACGCAAGAAAAAGCGTGGAAAGTATTCACATTTTTGTTTTTTGGAATGAGGAGTCCAAAGCATGCCTCACTTTGTCCAAAAACGGCTGAACTAATTTACGATATCCCTGAAATTATTTCCTGTGATTATTCATTTATGGCTCCTGAAACACATATTTTGCCACATACAGGATATTCGAAAATGGTTTTGCGCTGTCACTTGCCATTAATTGTACCCGAATCAGAGAAATGTGCGATACGGGTTGGTGACAAAACGCATCATTGGGAAGAAGGTAAACTAGTTATTTTTGATGATTCCTTCGAACATGAAGCTTGGAATAAATCTGATAAACCACGCGTTGTGCTCATGTTCGATATACCGAATCCAAATTGGGGTTATTCAGCAGATGAAATTTCAGCTTACAAAATCAATAACCTGGATGATCCGTTTTTACTTTCCATAGCCAATAAGGAGAAATGGAAGCAATCCTTTAAAGACCGGGTATTGCCAATGGAGGAGTTTTATTAGTCAGCAACTCATTAATCTCCCGCAAATTTATTTCAGTTGGTTCTCCTGTCAATTCCATTTTTGAAGATCCGTGGGCGAAAATGGCAGCTGCTTTGTTTAATTTCAACCCTTTAACTAAATAATTTTCTTTGGTCAATTCATAAATTTGATTCAAACCGTCTTCAGAATCTTCAACCCATTCATATCCAAGAAGTTTATTGTATTGAATTGCCCTAAAATTATCCTTTAAAATGCGTATTCGGGATATATTGATATCTCGCAACATATAAAAAACAAAATTCAAGAGACAAAGTGATGCATAAACAGCTGCAAACGAATGCTCATAAGCCTGATCTCCAATAAAAATACCTCCCTCACCAAATCCCTGTTCCTTTTCAAAATTCTTTGCATTGATTACTCCAACTTTTTTCGAATCAAATTCGATGATGAAATAATAATTATTCGGATTATTTATCGTTTCAAACCAAGCATTTTGCATTTCTTTTGAGATGTAATCCTTGTAAACCATATTATCCCGAACATGGGCCGAATTTCGCCAAGTTCTCACCAATTCCAAATCCTCGCGCTGCAGGCGAATTAAACGAACGTCAAATTGTTCTAGGATTAACATTGTTTTTCTTCAACATGATACAACGGAGCATTATTGATATTTTTTAATATTGTGCGAAGATATTGAGCAATTATTCCCAAACTAAATAATATGATTCCAGTGGAAAAAAGAATACTAACAATCAGAGAGGCATATCCTTTTACGTCAATTTTATCAATGAAGTGCCTGTAAATGAAAAAAGAACCAACAATTGAATTAACAAAAGCCAACGTAAATCCAAGGTATGTAACAAATTTCAATGGGATTCCAGTTGAATAAATTAACACCTTTCCTGTTGCATCAACAAGTTGACCTAATTTGTATCTGCTTTTTTTAATAGGAGCTGGATTATTTTCAACTTTCACAAACGAAATATTACTGGTATACCAGAGAATGAATTCATCTATAAAAACAAAATGACGGTGGTTTTCGGCTAATTTTCTTGCCAATCTGGATTCAATTAATCGAAAACTGCTTCCCCTTCCTTTTTTGGGACCTTCCAATCGAGCAACTTTCTTGTAACAAAATTTCAAAAATTTCCTAAAAAAGGATTGACGTTGAAAATATTCACCATATACAACTTGCGAAGCTGAATTTTTCTGTTCGACAATTAACTTTTCAAATTCGGACGGCAGTACCTCCAAGTCATCGTCCATTGTCAAGATAAACTCACCTGAAGCATTTTCAAAACCACAGAGAGTCGCTGCATGTTGTCCAAAATTCTTGCTTAGCCTAACTAATTTAACTTGCCCAGTTGAATCAGAATTCTTAATCTCTTTCAAACTATTCCAACTATCATCCTGACTATAATCGTCAACATATACAACTTCAAAATCTATCTTGTTATCAAAAGCCCGAAGTATTTCCCTGTGTAATTGAAACAAGTCTTCACCTGAATTGTAAATTGGAACAACTAGGCTATATTTAATTTTAGTTATCATTTAAATTAAGCGAATCAATATTAGTCGGCATTCATTCAAAATTACAACTATTCCTATTTATCGAAAATTTATTTTCCATTAATTGGTCCTTTTTTAAAAAAACAAGGAATTTAAACAACAATTTTAACAGAAATAAAAACAATAAATTTTCAACAAAAACATATAAATATTCATTGAGATTCATCAAATTTAAATGTGATTGCTATTTTTGGTATGAAAATAATTCGTACTGTAACTTTTAGTTCGTTCCAATTGTTTTAACTGCAAATCTCACAAGTTGAAAAGACACGAGTACAATATCTGCGTTGATAGCCATGGTGATTCCCTTTATCGCTTTGCTAAAAGCTTCTTGAAAAATCAAGAAGAAGCGCAGGATATCGTGCAAGATGTTTTCGAAAAATTGTGGATTTATAAGGATAAAGTGGAATTTGAAAAGGCAAAATCTTGGTTGTTTACGTGTGCTCACAATGCGATGATAAATTTCATCAACAAAAAAGCGCGATTTACAAAAATGGCAAATGAGTTTCATTCTGAAAAAACTGAAACTACATCATTTGGATTTGAATCGAAACAAGTAATTAATCACATTGTAGGGATTTTACCACCGCTTCAAAAAACCATTATCCTCCTTCGTGACCTAGAGGGCTATACTTACGAGGAAATTGGTGATATCTTATCACTTAATTCCTCTCAAGTTAAAGTCTACCTTTTTCGAGCACGATTGAAAATAAAAAAGCAGTTAAAAGGAAGGAACGAATTGGCATGATTTCCCCGAATAGAGAAAATATTGATCGTTGGTTGTTTGATTATACCGAAGGGAATCTATCTGAGGATCAAGTGACAATTCTTGAGAATTATCTCCTCAACAATCCGGATATTGAAGTCGATTTAGATGCCTGGGAAGACTCGAAATTGGTTGTTGAAAATGTTAGTTTACCGAACAAAGAAAAATTCAAACGTAAAAGAAAACTTACTCCTTTCTATTTTACAATCACACTTATCCTATTCGTCTACGGGTCGTTTTGGTATTTTAGTTCAAGTTCGGTTGAAAATAATAAAATCGTTTCAAATATCAACAACCAAAACGATGTAAGTAAACCAAATAAAAATGACTCAAAGATTTCGTCGAATTTAACATTTGATGCAAAATCATCCTTAAAACAATTAACTTATTCTGAACTTATAAAGACGAAACAAGCAACCAATTCTAATGCTTCAACCATTTATAGTTTTGATTCCAATACAAGCAATCTGAAAAATATAGCTTCAGCAACTGCTTTTCCTAACAGCAATAATAAACTTGAAAATAACGAAAACAATTCCAATTTACGAATAAACTCAAATTCATCTCAGAGCAAAGACATTTCAAATTCTTCGGATCAAGCGTCAGAACAAACAAATTCGCTGAATTTCGTTTTGACTCCATTAAGGCTTAAAAAAATTGATTCTAAAACAATGAAAATAAATCATTATCAAACCGAAGAAGAAGAATCGAATGAAAATGATGCACAAAATGACCCTGACGGTCTAAATCTTGATCTTGGAAATGTGAAATTATTCCAGAAAATAGAAAAAGTACTCGAAAAGGATTTAGGTTTGAGTAATATTCCAGATCATACATATGCAATTCCTGAATATTCGAACGTAGATGTTCTTTTTAGTAATATTGGATCAACCTCACAATTTAGGTTCCAATCCACATCAATGGGACGTTGGATTGAGGACGCAGAACAACGTAAATTTAGCCAGCAAATCACTTTGGATGGATATTCAAGAAGCGCGCAATCAGGATTTGGACTTCAAGCAAACTACGACTATTTTGCAAATGGCTCCATTCAGAATTGGAATACATGTTTGTTGTTTTCACCAAAAATAGCTCTGTCTCGAAAAATTTCATTTGAACCAGCACTACGCTTTAAAATTGGAAACAAACTTTTGAATGAAGAACGAATTGAAAATCAATCGCTTGTAAATTTCGAAAGTCAAACTTCAAACCAATTTAATTTTGATTCATCAATCGCCATTGGAAGTAAATTATGGTATCGCGACCTAGACTTTGGCTTTACTATTAACACTCCCTATTTTTATTTAGGAGGTCAAATTTCGAATGTTTTACGCCATCAGAATAACATTTACTCCAATTTTGACAATTTAGAAATGCGGGCTCAAAATGTTTACAATGCAATCATTGGAACTCAGTACATTTCAAGAAATCAACAAATTCAATTCTCACCTTACTGTTTCTATGAACGAGTAAATTCAAATAGATTTTTTGGTGGTTTCAGCCTTAAACTCAATAAGGTGATGATTGGTGGTTCATATGGAACAGGAAACATCGCCAGCGGGACTCTTGGTTTGTCCTTCAGAAACTTCGCACTATTCGCCCAATCCTCCTACGGATATGTTCCGGCGATTGACAAAAAATCTTTTACTCATCAGCTGACCATTCGATTTAATTCGAATGTCGATAAAAAATCTAGACG
>JBEIKF010000136.1:0-5323 GCA_040379905.1 Crocinitomicaceae bacterium | reverse complement strand
TTTTAATTCAGGATTGTTTCGATAAACTTTTGACGCTTGCGCTAAACCAACTAATCTTGGCATTTGTCCTGCTGTCGGCGAAATATCTGAAGAGCTATTTTTTTGTTTGGTTAAATCTTTCCATTCACCATTTGCGTCGATATTTCGTGTTGAATAGTGTCCGCCCATTTGTCTTCCTGCAGATAAAGGTTCTACATTAACATCCGTGTGTGCGTACAATCCCGCGAAATATTGTTCCAAGGTAAGTTCACCAATAGCAAACATTAGTGTTTGGTCTCGGTAGTATCCTGATCGAAAATCTCCGTTTTGAAATTGCTTTGCCAAAGCGATTTGAGCAACTTCTTTTCCATCTCCAAAAATCCCAAACTTGGCTTTTCCTGTCAAGACTTCTTTTCTTCCGAGAAGTGATGCTTCGCGAGATTCACATGCAAGACGAAAGTCGGCAAGTATTTGATTTTTAAACATTTCGAAATCAATCGATGGGGTAGGGGCTTCTTTTAATTTGTCTGACATAACCTTGTGAATGTGTAACAAAGATAAGCAAAATCAACCTAGATAGAATCGTTTGAAACTATTAACCAGAATCAATTTGATCGGAATGGCTCAAAAATTACGTAACTCGAATTTACATGTTTGTTTTTTGTGGTTATATTTTTTACATTTTTGTTGAATGAAAATTGAATTATGCGCTGCCTCTCAAGAAGCCATTCAAATTGCTTCAAATCTTCAAATTGATCGAATCGAACTGTGTCAAAATTTGGATCAGGGTGGACTGACTCCATCAGCAGGGATGATTAAATACGCCAAAGATTTAGGTTTGGAAACACATGTGCTAATTCGTCCAAGGGCTGGTGGTTTTCACTATTCAGAGGAGGAAATTAAGTTGATTTTGAATGACGTCCAATTTTGTAAGGATTTTGGTGTGGATGGGATCGTCGTTGGGTTCTTACAGCCTAATTTTGAGATTGATACGCATGCCATTGAACAAATAAATTCAATTCGAGGAGATTTAAAATTAACTTTTCATCGGGCTTTTGATGATACAATCGAATGGAGAAGGTCATTGGATAAATTGATTTCGTGTGGTGTTGATCGAATTCTGACTTCTGGTTTTGCCTCGAATGTGGATATCGGTTTGCCAAATTTAATTGAAATGACAAACTATGCGAATGAACGAATTGAAATAATGCCTGGCGGAGGCGTAAATGCCGGAAATATTTTGAAAATAAAGCGAGAGCTTGAACCCGAAAGCATTCATTTTTCAGGAACAATTAAGGTATTGATGGATGAAGACTCAGCATTTTCTGAGACATTACTGAAGGCTGATGCGAATCGAATTGCAAAGTTGTTTGATTTAATTCGCGGATGATTTTGAAATTCAGTTGATTATGTTTAAATTTAATGTATGAAAAGACTAAAAAATAGAATTTCCGTTTTTCTGATGTTGACATTCGGAACGAGTTTTTCTCAGGAAAATGGCTCTTTGGATGCGGCGATTTCAAGCCAAGGTTTCAAGTTTATTGAATCGTCAATATCCAATTCAGGTAATTTCTATGCAGCCTTATTTTCGGATTCAAAAACGTTGCTTGTTGCAAAGAATGAAATTGGAGATTTTCCAGTGTCTGAAAAAATTGAATTTCAAAATGGTGAAGGTGCTTTTCGTCCAGTAAGTTACCCGAAAGACCAATATATTTATTATACCTTTTTTGATGTTTCTTCAATCATTCCAAGTGAGGTTCGAATTCATCCGAAATCAAGTATTCATCAAAAAAGAAGAAAACCAAATCGTAACATTCGTTTGAATGGGTTTTTAAATGGTGATCCCCTTATAACAAGCACTAGTAATTCCTTTCAGACGCAATTAGCCTTGGCAAATTCAAATAATTACTATGTTGATCGAAGTCCGATGAATATTTCCAAGTATGAATTTAGGTATTCAAATCAGCCATCTTTCGTATTTGCTCAAGATGATTATGTGGTTTGTTTTAGTCAAGGTGCTGAAAGAGTCAGTTTATTAAATCTTTCCGGCGATGTGCATACATCAAATGATATTGTAACGATTAAACCGCTGATTTCGAGTAGTAAGGGAAGGACGATTTTATTCGATAAAGCGATAGGCAAGTTTTATATGGTTGTTGAGTCCAATTTTTCTTACAATTTTTATTTGATTGATATAAAAACCGGAAAGACAAACTACTTATTTAAAACGGAAACTGTTTGGGCAAACCCGAATTGGGAATTGAACAACGGTGTTTTGAACTATGAAAAGACTCTGGAGAACAAAAAAGTGAGGTTGAGTCGAAATATGAATGAATAATCTGCAAAACAGAATTAGTTATATTTCCGTTTTTTGATTTACCCTGGCATACGGAAAACGCTTGATTAATTCCGTTTTCACATAACCATCAAGACCATTTATCGCAACTACATTTCCATGATCTAATCGAATCCAATAGTCTTCTCCTAACAATTCATCTTGAACAAAGATTTTTTCAATCGATGCAATGATATGAATGGTTCCATTTTCCTCAATTAGGTATTCGTTTACATATTTACATAGTAATTGAACCGGGCTTGATTTTACAAAAGGCACACTAGAATCAGTTTTCGTTTCCATTTCGATTCCTGTAACTTCAAATTCATTGACATCTTGATCGTAATTTGCTGAGGTTTGATGTGCTTTTTGAATGAATGATTCCGATATTGCATTTATGGAGAAATATTGAGTTTCCTTGATGTTAGAATATGTATGTCGAGGGACTGTTGTTGGACGCAGAATAAATCCTAATAATGCGGGATCACTTCCCAAATGTGTGATACTTGAAAATACTGCCAAGTTGTAATTACCATCTTTCGATATTGATCCAATTAAATTGGCGGATTTGTAACCCATGCAAGAATTTATTAGATTCAACCTCGGGACTTTCGAAAGAGCTTGAAAATCAGCTTTGTCCAAACAAATCATCGTTTTGTTATTTTATTATTTGAAATGCCTCTTTGGCGGTTGCATTTGAAGCGATTGATTTCTTCTGAACGCGTTTTTAGGTGTTTCGTTTTGCATTCCTCGACACGTTTTCTCCAAAGTTTGTATGAACTATATTTTAATTCTTTTTTCATTAAGTTTCGAACCGCTTGTTCGTTTAATCCAAATTGGAGTTTAATGGCATCAAAAGGCGTTCTGTCCTCCCAGGCCATTTCGATGATACGATCGATGTCACTTTCTGAAAGCTCATTTTTTTCTTCCTTCTTCGGCAACAAATAAGCCATTGGAGAAGGCAAATCACTGTACTGACAAATTAGGTCTAGTTCCATATCTTTTGATAACGTTTTTCCTTATCGTATTGTTCTTCTTGTTTTTCTGTATTGAATTTTCTACCTGCTCGTGGATCGTTTCCAACGCCTGCAATGTAGGCCCAATTTCCCCAGTTGGAGGAAACGTCGTAATCAATTAATTGCGATTCAAAATAGGCAGCACCAACTCTCCAATCTTGTTCCAAATCGTAAATAAAATAACTCGCTACAATTTGCCGCATGCGATTGGAAGTCCAACCTGTGGCTTTCAATTCCTTCATTGCTGCATTCACGAAATCATTTTGCGTTTCGCCATTAATCCATGAATCAATAGCTTGTTTGTTTCTCGTTGGTTTTCGATCTGATTCACCTAATATTCCATGTAACTGGTAATAAGCCAGCGGATTTTTTTTAAACGAAAAACGAAAGAAATCTCGCCACAACAATTCAAAGATGAGCCAATACGAGGAATCATTTGCCTCGACTTCTTGCTCAAAGCGTTTAACCTGGTGATAAATGAATTTTGGAGAAATACAACCCAAAGCCAACCACTGAGATAATTTCGATGAAAATTCAATTCCTCGAAGTTGATTACGAGTTTCTTTGTAATGTAAAATGTGCTGTTCTTCAAATAGATAGTAGTTTAAATGAGCCAGTGCCGCCGATTCACCACCCATTTTAGGGAGGGAATTTCGTTGATCTAATTTAATTGTCTCTTTAAGGCTAGTTAGTTCTTGTAAATCATTCGAAATGATAGGGCAAGCGATCACTTTTGGTGCAGATAACGGTTGTCGAACCGAGGCTTCTTTTTCAACTATTTTTCGAAATTTAGTAAATACCTCGGGAATAGAAGACATCGAAAATGGCAAATCAGAAGGGTGATACATGGTGCTTGTACTGTATTCTTCGAAATCGACATCTTTTATTAATAGTAAACTTTTTAATCGCTCATTTTCACGTTTTTCTTCAATTCCAACTTGCTTTTTGGTGTACACTTTGAAAATCGCATAGCGACTTAAAAGTTCCTGAATGACATCCGCTTGGTTTCCTTTTTTGACAAGCAAATACCCACCAATCGACTTTAAATTCAGATGTAAATCCTCAAGTACTTTATGCAGAAAACCACGGCGAATTTTACCCATTCTGTTAAAACCCAATTGCTCGCTGTTCATGTATGCTTCATCCCAACAAAACAGTGGAATTACCTCGTCATTTTCTTTGATGGCTTCTAGTAAAGTTTTATTGTCGTGAAGTCTCAAATCACTGGTGAATAATACAATCCCAATTTTCTTCATAACATTTCGATTTGGTCCAGGTAAGAGGAAGCTTGCGAAAGAATTGCAGTTTGATCATCATTTGACATTTTATTCCAAACATTGAGCATCATCCCCAACCTCGGATTTGAACGAAGTTTTTCAGCGTGCTGATCAAAGAAGTTCCAATAAAGCGAATTGAATGGACAAGCCTTTTCACCCACTTTTTTATCGTACGAATAGTGGCAGTTCCCGCAGTAATCGCTCATTTTGTTTATGTATGCTGCAGAGCTGACATAAGGTTTAGAACCAACGATTCCGCCATCTGCAAATTGACTCATACCGCGTGTATTGGTGATTTCTACCCATTCAAATGCGTCAATGTAAATACCCAAATACCAATTGTCGACTTCATCCGGGTGAATTCCCGCGAGTAAAGCAAAGTTTCCAGTGACCATCAAACGTTGAATGTGATGCGCATAGGCATGCTCGAGCGATTGTGAAATGGCGTGTTTAAGGCAATTCATTTTTGTATTTCCTGTCCAATACCAAGCGGGAAGCTGTCGTTTGTTATCGAAAAAATTGAGGTTTGCATAGGATGGCATTTGCAACCAATAAATTCCTCGCATGTATTCTCGCCAACCTAAAATCTGCCGTATGAATCCCTCAATTTGATTCAGTTCGTATAACTCCGGATTTTCCAAATACGCTTTTTCAACACGTTTGATAACTTCTAAAGGATTTATCAATTTCACATTCATCGCAAAGGAAAGACGTGA
>JBEIKF010000135.1:0-5370 GCA_040379905.1 Crocinitomicaceae bacterium | reverse complement strand
GTGAGCTTAAATCGATGTGGAAACAATTGATTTGCATACGATTCGATTGGAATGACTCTGAATTTCTTTTGTCTTCCGAAAATCGTATGTCAGAATCCGATTTGCTCTACGTTCGTTCATTTGTGAAAAGATTGCAGGCCAACGAGCCATTTCAATACATTCTAGGTGAAACAACTTTTTGTGATTTAACCTTAATCTGTGATTCCCGAGCATTAATTCCACGTCCGGAAACAGAAGAGCTTGTTGCCTGGATTTCAGAACTTTTAAATTTAAATTCCATTATTGATGTTTGCTCCGGCTCGGGTTGTATTGCGTTAGGCTTGAAATCAAATTTTCCAAAAGCAAACGTTTTTGGTGTAGATCTTTCCCAAGATGCAAACAATCTGGCTCAATCGAATGCCATTCGAAATAATTTATCGGTTGATTTTTACAAAGCTGATGCCTTGGATTTGAATTCGGAGTTTTGGAAAAACGTGGATTCAGTCGATGTAATTGTATCGAATCCTCCATATATCACGCAGAACGAAAAAGCGTTTATGAATCCCAATGTATTGGATTACGAACCGCATTTGGCCTTGTTTGTTCCGAATGATTCACCAATTATTTTTTACGAACGAATTGCGAAGTTGGCCTTACAAAAGTTAAATCAAAATGGGTTTCTGTTTTTTGAATTGAATCCTGATTTTGCGGATCAAGTAATCGAAATGTTGAAAATTCTATGTTTCAGTAATATTGAGCTGAAGAATGATTTGCAAGGAAAAAAACGTATGTTAAAAGCTCAAAAAGTGTAATTTTATAGCATGAATGCTGAGCAGGCAAAAATCGAAATTGAGCGTCTAACGGATTTGATTCACCACCACAATTATTTATACTATGTGGATAGCAATCCCGAGATTTCTGACTATGATTTCGATATGCTTTTACTTAAACTTCAGGAACTTGAAAAGCAATTTCCAGAATTTGCAAATGAGAATAGTCCAACAAAACGAGTAGGAGGGGACATTACCAAGAAGTTTGAGACGGTAGAACATCGTTTTCCAATGCTTTCCTTGAGCAACTCATATTCTGAAGAAGAGATTGTCGATTGGGTAAATCGGGTTAAAAAAATTATTGAAGAGGATATCGAATATGTTTGCGAGTTGAAATATGACGGCGTTGCAATTGGAATTCGTTATGAAAAAGGTCAATTAACTAGAGCCGTAACACGAGGTGATGGTGAGAAAGGAGAGGACGTTACCAACAATGTGCGGACAATTCGCTCCGTTCCTCTGAAGTTGAAGGGTGATTTTCCGGAAGATTTTGAAATTCGAGGTGAGATTTACATGCCACAAAAGCAATTTCAAAAGTTGAACGCTGAGCGTGAGGAAATCGGAGAAACACCTTTTGCAAATCCAAGAAATACGGCTTCCGGTACCTTGAAATTACAGGATTCTAAAATTGTTTCCGAGCGTGGACTTGATTCATATCTCTATGGTCTTTATGGCGTAAATCACAATCTGAATGGGCATTACGAAGCGGTTAACGAAGCAGGTAACTGGGGGTTCAAAATACCTTCTGTAAAAAGTCGATACATCGAAAAAACGAATTCCATTGAGGGAATTATGGATTTTATTCATTTTTGGGATAAACAACGTGAAAATCTTGAATTTGAAATCGATGGAATTGTAATTAAAGTTAATTCGTATTCGCAACAGCAAAAATTGGGTTTTACAGCAAAATCACCAAGATGGGCTATTGCATATAAATTCAAGGCGAATCGCGCTGAAACAAAGTTGTTAGAAGTTACCTATCAAGTAGGAAGAACAGGAGCCATCACGCCGGTTGCGAATTTGGAACCGATATCGCTTGGTGGAACGACTGTTAAACGTGCATCTTTGCACAATGCCGATCAAATTGAAAAATTAGATTTGCATCAAGCAGATTTCGTTTATGTGGAAAAAGGAGGTGAAATCATTCCAAAGATCGTTGGTGTAAACGAGGAGAAACGAACAGAATCGAATCAAAAAATTGAATTCATTGAATCTTGTCCGGAGTGTCAAACGAAATTGATTCGCAGAGAAGGAGAAGCACAACACTACTGTCCGAATGAGAATTTTTGTCCACCGCAAGTAAAAGGACGTATCGAACATTTTATCAGTCGAAAAGCCTTGAATATTGATGGACTTGGCGTTGAAACAATTGATTTACTTTATTCCAAAGGTTTGATTCGCGACTGCGGTGATTTATACGAATTAACATTTGAGCAAATTGTCAGTTTAGACCGAATGGCTGAAAAATCGGCGGATAATCTTTTGAATAGTATTGAAAATTCGAAAGAAATTCCATTTGAGCGCGTTTTATTTGGATTGGGCATTCGATACGTTGGAGAAACGGTTGCCAAAAAGCTAGCAAAGCAATTCAAAAATATTGATGCTATTGCATCTGCGAGATACGATGATTTGATTCAAACCGAAGAAATCGGTGAAAAAATAGCCATTTCAGTTCAGCAATTCTTTTTGGAGGAATCGAATTTATCCATTATTACTCGCTTAAAAGAAAAAGGATTACATTTTCAAATTCGTGAAAAAGAAAAATTATCTGCTAAATTAGAGGGCAAAACGGTTGTCGTTTCCGGCACATTTGAAACCTTTTCAAGGGACGAATTGAAAGAGTTGATTGATAGAAATGGAGGTAAAAATGGTTCTTCTGTTTCCGGTAATACAGATTACTTGGTTGCAGGTGCGAATATGGGTCCGGCCAAATTGAAAAAAGCTACCGATTTAGGTGTGAAAATTATAAGTGAAGATGAATTTATCAAACTCATAAGTTCATGAGAGAAAAAAATATTTGGAACGCGACTCGTTCTTTGTTAGTCGTATTCAATTATGAAAATGATGAGCAATTGAATGGCTTCCGCAAGTCGTTGGATAAAATGTTGAATCTGAGCAACGTGGATCGATTGATAATCGTTGTTAATATTACGAAAGAAGTCGATAAAAATACGCTTCCACCACATTTTTTAATTTATTACAACTCCCCAAATGATTACTCGTTTTGGGGCAAAATGAAAGATGTGCAATTGGAATCCGAATTACAACGTGATTATGATGTTATGATTTGGTTTGGAAACGTGGATCAGCCAATTTTCAAGGAAATCAAAAACACGAATTGCAAACGACGAATTGTCGTGAACGAGCATAACGATCATTTTGATTTACAATTGAATGCAGAATCTTCCGAGCCTTCTGAAATGCTCAATTTTGTTATACAAACACTCGAAAAAATTTCAATTTATGAATAATCCATTTAAAGGTTCTGGTGTCGCCTTAGTAACGCCATTTAAAAATGATAAATCGATTGATTTTGATGCGTTGAAAAAATTGGTACAACTTCAATTGGACGGAGGTACAGATTTTTTAGTAGTTCAAGGAACAACAGGCGAATCACCAACACTTTCCCAAGATGAAAAAATGCAGGTTCTTCAAACGGTCATTGAGGTAAATCAAGGGAAATTAAAAATCGTTTATGGTGTTGGTGGTAACAACACGTTGGCAGTAGGGGAAACGCTGAAAAAAGTTCCGGCAGGAGTTGATGGAATATTATCGGTTTCACCCTATTACAACAAACCGATTCAAAAAGGAATCATCGAGCATTACAAGCATTTAGCGACTTGCACCGATTTGCCAATTATTTTGTACAACGTTCCTGGAAGAACAGGTTCAAATGTATTACCTGAAACTACTTTAGCTTTAGCGGAAATTCCAACTATTGTTGCGATGAAAGAAGCATCGGGTAATATGGAGCAAATAATGGAAATCATTCGTTTGAGAAAACCTGAATTTGGCGTTCTGTCTGGAGATGATGCGATTACAATGCCTTTAATCGCTGCTGGAGCAGATGGCGTAATTTCGGTGGTTGCCAACGCATTTCCTGAAAAGTTTTCAAAAATGGTTCATGCTTCGATGTCAGGAGATTTGTCAGAGGCTAGAAAAGAGCATTACGATTTATTGCCAATTACAAAAATGTTCTTTGAAGAAGGAAATCCCGGTGGTGTGAAAGTGGCTTTAGCTGCTCGCGGAATTATGGAAGAACATATGCGTTTGCCTTTATATCCTGTTTCGGATGGATTGCGATCTCGAATTGTGAGTGAAACGAGGAAGTTGTTGGGTTAAGTGAAGTTTAGAATTAAGAAGTTAGAATTAAAAATTTAAAATCTAGAATGTAGAATTCAGAATTTTTTAATTCGTTGAATCGACAATATCCTTCAATTTTGAAATCAAATATCATATTTATTCTTTCCTTAATTCTTTGGTCTTGCAATTCAGAGAGTGATATGTCAGCTCATTTTCAGGATAAAGATGAATCAAAAACTGATACTATTAAAATGAACCATAAAGTCGACTTTGAAAAGGTGGACTCTATTCCAACGTTAGGTAAAAATCTAATTGATATTCAAGAAATAAATTCGGATGTTCTAGTCGATTTAAAATACGCTACTTTAGATAATTTCATGAAAGAGAAGATGTATTCTCGAATGAATCGAGCGTTTTTGCAGAAGGATGTGGCATTGAGATTATCAAATTGCCAAGATTATTTATCGCGAATAAAACCGGGATACAAGTTGTTAATCTACGATGCCCTTAGACCGGTTAGTGTTCAACAGAAAATGTGGGATGCGATGGATTCACTACCTCCTGTGGAACGAGGAAAGTATGTTTCAAATCCAAAAAACAGAAGTTTACATAATTTAGGTGCTGCTGTCGATTTAACAATTTGTGATGAATTTGGAAATCCGTTGGATATGGGAACGAAATATGATGATTTCAGAGAAATTGCCTATCCTGAATTGGAGAAGCATTTTCTGAAAACAGGGGAATTAACGAACCGGCACATTGAGAATCGGGAATTATTGAGAAAGGTAATGCGTAAAGAAGCGTTTCGCAATATACCGACGGAATGGTGGCATTTTAATGCTTGCTCAAGAAAAGATGGACTTTCAAAGTATCAGGTATTAATGGAAGAGCCCTAGTTTATTTTTGTTTTAAATCAATTGTTTTTGAATGTTTAAATTTATTTTTTTTCTTTTTTCGATCGGAATATCAGGTTTTTATTTTGGTCAAAGTGGATGTACAGACCCACAGGCACAAAATTATAATCCAGCCGCAGTAATTAATGATGGTTCTTGTGTTTATGCAATAACAAATTTTTCTCCAGTATTAATTACGGATTTGCCAGCCAATTTAGCTGAAAATTCGGGAATGACCTTTTTAAATAATTTAATTTATAGTATCAATGATGGGGGAAATGCAACAATTCTAAATGAGTTATCGCAAAATGGATCGTTGATTCGAGATATTCACATTGATTCTGCTCAGAATGTTGATTGGGAGG
>JBEIKF010000134.1:0-5397 GCA_040379905.1 Crocinitomicaceae bacterium | reverse complement strand
TGTCAATATTCCTGAATTCAAACTCTACTTTTACGCAGATGACACATTGCGCAATATTCATCGAATCATTGTTGGTAAACAAACCAATCCTACTCCGCAACTTGAGTCGAAAATTCACCGAATTATATGTCACCCCTATTGGAAAGTGCCTCAATCGATAGCAAATAAAGAAATTTTACCAGCCCAAAAAGCCAATAAAAATTACCTCACTAAAAATCATTATAAAATTTATAAAGCACAAAATCAGGAAGTTGACCCCTATTCCGTGAATTGGGGAGGACGGTCGTCAATGCCTTACACCGTAATTCAACAACCCGGCTCACACAACAGTCTTGGAATTATTAAATTTGAATTCAATAATTCGTTCAGCGTATATGTGCACGACACGCCGAAGAAAAGTCTTTTTAATACCATATTTAGAAGTTATTCGCATGGATGTATGCGCTGTGAAAAACCTGTTGAATTAGCCAAAGCAATGCTTACTTATGATTCCATTCCAAGGAAAAGGAATCCTTATAAAGCAGATACTCTTGATACATTACTCTCACAAATTAATCATTTATCAATTCGTCTTTTGGAGCCTATTCCAATATATGTGGTTTACGAAACGGTTGCAGCGGAAAGGAATTCATTGATTTTTCACCTCGATTTGTATCGTAGGGAGGAGGAGTTAGTAAAACTATTAAAAGGAGGTAAATAAATCCATAACTTTGAAAAAAATAAAAAAAATGATTATTTCTCCTTCTGTCCTTTCGTGTGATTTTGGAAATATTGAACGTGACGTTAAGATGCTGCATTCCTCAGATGCACAATGGATTCATATCGACGTGATGGATGGTGTATTTGTCCCTAATATTTCCTTTGGATTTCCAGTTTTGGAGGTCATACGCAAACACACAGACAAAGTATTAGATGTTCATTTAATGATTGAAAATCCTGATAATTATTTGGTCAACTTCAAAAATTCGGGAGCAGATATTTTGACGGTTCATTTTGAGGCTTGTCGTCACCTGAATCGAACAATTTCAGCTATCAAAGAATTGGGAATGAAGGCAGGCGTTGCTTTGAATCCACATACTCCAGTTTCCCATTTGGAGGAGGTAATTACTGATTTGGACTTGGTACTTATTATGTCAGTCAATCCTGGTTTTGGCGGACAAAAGTTTATTCAATCAAGCATTGAAAAAGTAAAGAAACTCGCTCTACTAATTAAAGAAAAGAAATCGAATGCAATTATTGAAATTGATGGCGGGGTTAATTTGGATACTGGCTTAGAGCTAAAAAAAGCTGGCGCTCAAGCACTTGTTGCTGGAAGTTTTGTCTTTGGGTCGGAGAACCCAATAAAAACGATTTCCGAGCTGAAAAATTTATAATTAGTAACATAACTAAGATTCTTGCGTTAGAATAAGGTATGAAAGTTTCATTGCGACTTTTTATTTTCAATTTAATTTTTGTTCATTCAATTTTCGGTCAATCCGAATTGGAGGAAAAAGAAATTGCGTTGAATCGAACCTTGTTAAATCTAAGAGGAGCGAAAACAGATTCAGAAATTGAAAAACAAAACAAAGTCTTTAAAAAGGAATTGGAAACTTTCTTGAGACTTGAAGGTGCATTCAATTATGAATTCAAGCACCTAAAAACAGTCGCTATACTAGATAGTCCTGATAAATTAGTTCGAATTGTTAATTGGAACCTTGAATTCTCCGATCTATCATACTCTTATTGTGCCTTTGTAATGCGCTGGGATGAGGACAAGGAATCAGTGAAACTTACCGAATTGGTCGACAACTTAGATCCCTATTTACCAAAACCTCAAGGCATTTTAGATGCTAAAAACTGGTACGGATGTTTGTACTACAAAATAATTCCTTTTGAGAGAAATAACAAAACGGAATATTTGCTTCTTGGGTGGGACGGGGGAACTTCAGGAAGCAACTTCAAATTTATCGATGCGTTAGTTTTTAATGGGAATAATATTAAACTTGGTAGTCCGATTTTTAAAGGAAAAAGCAATGTATCGAAACGCGTTGTCTTCGAGTTTTCTGATAAATCGGTCATGACACTCAAGTTTGAAGACAAGAGAAAAAGAATTGTTTTTGATCACTTGTCCCCAGAATCTCAGTCCTTAGCAGGTATCGCATCCTATTATGTGCCTGATATGTCCTATGACTCATATGACTTCGTAGATGAAATGTGGATTTTAAACGAAGATGTTATAGCTCTAAACAGTGAAGAAAAAGATAAGAATAAATCTTTTTATGCTGTTAATGAGAAAACCGGTAAACTAGAAAAACATAAAATGAACAATTCTTGGATTGATCCAACGGATGAAAATAATTCAGGACAAACCCCTCACGTAGCGCGAACTCCTGAAAGTGAAGCAGCTCGACAAGCAATGGAAAATGAGAATCTTTTGATGCCAAAAATTAAAAATAAAAAGAGAAGAGATCGGCGAAATCCTTCTGGACTTTCTGTTACAACTGGAAAGTATAAAAGTAAAAAACGAAAAAAATTCGATTGATGCAACTTGGACGAATCAATCAATTAACAATCGCTCGGCATACACCACCAGGAGCTTATCTTTTCGACAATCAAGGAAATGAAGTTCTTCTGCCAAAAAAGTATGTCCTACCAGAACACATTGAAGGTTCATCAGTTGACGTTTTTGTATTCAAAGATTCTGAGAATAGAATCGTAGCTACAACAGAAACACCGTTGATTTTCTTAGGTGACTTTACCTATCTCGAAGTAGTTCACAATAATCCTTTCGGGACTTTCGTAGATTGGGGACTTGATAAAGATTTAATGGTCCCGTATGGTGAACAAACCCATAAACTTGAAGAAGGTGAAAAATATCTGTTCACGCTAAGATATGACCATGCAACTGATCGTCTTTTTGGTAGTATGAAAGTAAAAAAAATGCTTGAACCTTGCTTGGAAGAAATTACAGATCAAAAAGTCGATTTACTCATTTGTGAACCCACACAATTGGGTAGAAACGTAATTGTTAATAATCGCTATTCTGGATTAATTTTTAATAACGACATTACAAAAAATATTCAACGAGGAGACAGAACTAGTGGCTTTGTAAAATTAATTCGTGATGACGGAAAATTAGATATAACATTTGAACCAACTTCTTTTGTAAAATACGACCAGGCTACTGATAAAATTCTTCAAATTCTTCAAAAAAATCCAAAACTTGAATTATCTGACAAATCAGATCCAGATGAAATAAGGGATGAACTCGGAATGAGTAAAAAAACCTTCAAACAAGCTATTGGCAAGCTATTTAAAGCAAAAAAAATTATAATCTATCCGAATTACATCGAGTTGAATGACTGAAATGGACTTGTAAGAATTGTTAAAAATTCACTCTGTTGGCATCCCGTTCAGTTTTTATTTTACTTTTATTGAGTATTTATCTTGATATTGGAAAACTTCAAAGAAAATAAAAGGGAATTAGATAAGGAGCTCGAGAGATTCGTTATGCTACTGAATCAGCTTTTACCCCATTATCATGCACTTTTAAAAAAGAAAGAACTTTCTCCTGAAGAATTACAACGCTTGGGTGACATCGAGCATTATTTACTTGGTGTTAATTCCAAAATAATGGATATTAAGGGGAAATTGGAACAAGATTTATTCGGTCAATCCCTTGACACCTATTATAAGCTCAAAGAAAACGCGAAAAAAGGAGATGTCAACGCAAAAGTTAAACTCGAAAAAATGCGTGAGATTTTTATTGAAGCGTTAAAGGGTGGAGATATTGTCAATTTCAATTAAAAATAATCTATCGATCTCATAAAATATTAAGGGGACACCGACACATGCCGACGCCCCCTTTTTGAAATTATTCTCAACTATTCAACTAGTTTAAATCAAATCGATCGAGGTTCATAACTTTAGTCCAAGCAGCGATAAAATCTTTGATCATTTTTTCTTTTGCATCCTCACTAGCGTATACCTCAGCTAATGCTCTTAGTTCTGAATTAGATCCAAAAATTAAATCAGCTCGTGTGGCTGTCCATTTTATGTTTCCGGTTTTACGATCACGTCCTTCGAACAACAAGTTACTGGCATCTACCGCCTTCCACTCTGTTGACATGTCAAGTAAGTTTACAAAAAACTCATTGGTCAATTTGTCTTTGCTTGATACAAGTATTCCTTTATTCGATTGATCGTAATTCGAATTTAAAGCTCGCATTCCACCGATTAATACTGTCATTTCAGGTGCGGAAAGGGTTAACAATTGAGCTTTATCAACTAATAATTCCTCAGTTGAAAGTGTATATTCTTTTTTCTGAAAATTTCGGAATCCATCAGCAATTGGCTCCAAAACCGCCATTCCTTTTACATCAGTTTGTTCTTGACTAGCGTCCATACGACCAGCAATAAATGGCACATCAACAGAATAACCGGCATTCCTAGCTGCTTTTTCTACCGCAGCAGTTCCACCAAGTACAATCAAATCAGCCATTGAAATTTTATTTCCACTTTTGGCTTTTGAATTAAAGTCCGATTGTATCTTTTCTAATACCGCTAACACACGATTCAATTGTTGCGGATTATTAACCTCCCAATTTCGTTGAGGTTGAAGTCGGATTCGAGCACCATTCGCCCCACCCCTTCTATCGGAACCTCTAAAAGTTGATGCAGATGCCCATGCGGTTGAAACCAATTCAGTAATTGTTAAACCAGAAGAAAGAATCTGAGACTTCAATAATTCGATGTCCTTCTTATCAACTACCGGATGATTTAAAGCTGGAATTGGATCTTGCCAAATTAGGTTTTCCTTCGGTTTCTCTGGACCTAAATAAGTTGTGTTCGGCCCCATATCTCTGTGCGTCAATTTGAACCATGCTCTAGCGAATGCATCGGCAAATTGATCCGGATTATCTAAAAAACGTTTTGAGATTGGACCGTAAATACTGTCGTATCTCATCGATAAATCAGTAGTCAACATCGTTGGTTTATGCTTCAAATTTGAATCGAAAGCATCCGGGATTTTTGCCTCAGCATTCTTTGCTACCCATTGATTGGCACCAGCAGGACTTTTAGTTAATTCCCATTCATTGCCATAAAGAATTTTAAAAAACCCATGTCCCCATTTCGTTGGTGTTGACGTCCAAGTAACTTCAAGACCTGATGTTATAGCATCTTTACCTTTTCCTGTTCCATAAGAACTTTTCCAACCAAAACCTTGTTCTTCGATTGGTGCTGCTTCTGGTTCTGCACCTACGTTAGATGCCGGACCTGCTCCGTGCGCTTTTCCAAAAGTATGTCCACCAGCAATCAAAGCAACCGTTTCTTCATCGTTCATTCCCATACGACCAAAGGTTTCACGAATGTCTTTTGCAGCGGCCATAAAATCAGGCTTCCCATTAGGTCCTTCCG
>JBEIKF010000133.1:0-5420 GCA_040379905.1 Crocinitomicaceae bacterium | reverse complement strand
TTTCAATTTCATGAAGGAAGATCGAATAAATGAAATTGTTAAAATCGCTAAAACATTCAATCAAAATTTAAATCTTCTAACACGAGAACATATTTCTGATTATGATACTGAATTAAAAAGAATTTATGATCAAACAGATTCTTTAGACAGTATTGATATACCCAAGTCAGAGAATTTTCAGTTATTTACGCTAAAAATAAAGCTTGCCATGTTATCAAATTGCGGTTTTGCGTTGGAAGATGAAAACATGAATGAGTCCTTATCAAAAATCCTTCACAAACTCAATTTATTGAAGTTTGAGCTAAATTAATATCGATGAAAACAGTTTATTCCATTCCATATAATCAATATGAAGCGGTATCACACAAGACAGATTTCGTTTTTGAAAAATATGATGCCATAAAATCCCTTTTGACACGACAAAATCTTCTTTCAAATGATTTAAAAAGGATTTGTGAACCTAATCAAATTAGTCAAGATCGAATTGAGTGGCAAGGAAGTTTTGACAATCCCATGAAACCATTAAAAGAATTTGACTCAAAAATTCAAAGACAATTTGAACTAGAATATTCTTCTTGGTGGAAAAACATTCAAGTAAAAGCGAATCAGTTAAAAAATTCAGACAACGAGGATTCGAAACAATGGGGTGAATTAATTAAAAGTGCATTTAAAGAAGATACGAACATTATCATTTCTGATGGATTGGATTGGGCTATTATTTGGGGTTGGAAATTCAATAACCGATTTGAACATCTTCCCCAGAATTGGCAAATAGATGAAGTTGTAGCTGAGGAAGAACAGGAAGATAAAAAAGAAGTTCCTGAGGGACAAAATGATATTGAAACCAAGCCAACTCCTGAGCCACCTTCAACACCAACTCCCGAGCCACCAACCCCGCCAATTGAGCCCCCTTCCCCGCCAAGACCACCCGAACCTCCAACACCTGATCCTGATCCTACTCCAGAAAAAAAATCCCGTATTGGTTTTTGGGGTTGGATTAAACGTTTTTTTAGGTGGTTAGCATTTCGGTTTTGGGGCCTTATGATGCTTATAGTATATACCTTATTAATCATTTTCTTAACTAAAAAATGCAGTACCCCACCTAATAACTGCGAAGATTTTAGGAAAATCGAAAATGAACTGAAAGAACTCGAAGGAAGAGTTAAGGAGAAATGTCAAAATGCAGACTCCACTCAAGTTGTAAATCCGTAGCTATGAGATTAATTGTTTCAAAACATACGGCGCGAAAATGGTGGTATCGTTGGATTCGATCGCTTAACTGGTTTTCATTTCGTTATTATTGGTTTGTGTGGCTTCTTTTCATTCTGTCAACAATATTACTTTATTGGTTAATTCAGCATTCAACGAAAGTCAAACGCTGCAATACCCTAGTCATCGAAAAATCAATAAAACAAATCAATGAAAATTTGGATTATTGTTGTGACTGTATTAATGAGGATGTCACCAATGATTCCATTCCGCCTCCGTCTCCCACTGATGTCATTAACTGTGATGATCCAAACGGGATACAAGCAGAAGGTAATAATGTTGCACCAGATCCACAATCTTTTGAAGTAGGCAATTTAAGCGGGACAATCTCACTTTGTTTTGATAATGGAACAAAATACCCCGACAATATCAAGGTTAGTCACAACGGGAACATCATTTATGAAACTGGTATAAGAACGGGGGAAGACTGTGTTAATGTGCCTTATGTGTACCATCCAGGTGACCCAACTTTTGTTCAGGTAATTGTTGAACCATCTAGCTCACAGGATACATATTGGTGGTATAAATTAGGCTGCCCACAATAGAATATAAATGCACGTTAGCAAAAAACCCTGGTATAAAAACATAAGGAAATTGAGTTGGTTTGCTTATTTCAATTATTTGTGGGTTTTGTTATTGCTTTCATTTACTTGTGCGTTAATTGTATACTTTACAAAAGTTAAGAATACCAATAAAACGTGTCAAAATTCAGCCCTACAAATTTTAGATTCAATCAATTACCACTTTAACAATTGTTGCACTTGCCCCAAATTACCTATTTTCGGACTTGAATGGGTAACAACTTTGAATAATCCCTGTTCCGATTCCAGCTGGGTGATTACCGACAACAACACACAACTTCGTTTTAATATCGTAGACTCGAAAAATTGCGGGGGTAATTGCAATGCTACGCAATCAGGAACTGCCATTGCAAATATTACTGTTGGCGAAAAAGATGTATTTCTAAATTTAGAATTTTTTGGCATAGGTGAGTTACAAGAATCAAATTATGAAAAAATCAAATTTACATTGGATGATCAAATGATTGCTGATGCTCACGCGGCAGGGGGAGGAAAAGGCTGCCAATTTGGCCCAGTCATAAAAAACTATTTTGTCCAGGCACCTTATAAATTGTTAAAAGGAACCAAACATAAACTTGAAGTTTATTTCACGACCAATGATAAATTCTTTCATAAGGATTGCTTCTATCAAGTTAATCTAAGTTTTAACTATTAAAAAAATGCACGTAAGCAGAAAATATTGGTATAGAAATGTTAGATCCACAAGTTGGTTCTCCTTTCGATATTTTTGGTTTGTTTGGCTAGGTTTTATTGTTCTAACTGCTGTTATACTTTATTCATTAAATTTTACGGACACGTCTAAAAACTGCGAAACCAATGCACTTGAAACGATTAATGAAATAAATCTTGCTTTAAATAACTGCTGTGAATGTGGAACAGACACATCTGGAATTCATTTCCCCGCTGATTATTTAATAATAACTTATCAATTTGATGCTGATGGTGGACGAGATCTCGATATAAGAACTGGCGTTTCAAGTCCATTATCCGCAGGTCCTCTAGGATACTGTAACCTTTCTAATCATGGAGACCCGTACCTTTTTTGGAGTGGTGACAATACTGGAACCGGAGTAGAATCATGTATGATTGACTTAACACAATTTGGAACAAATGATGTTGTTTCAATAGATTGCTCAGCCTTGTGGTGGAGGCTTAGAAATTCAGGCGATATGTCACTGGATATTCGTGCCTTTGAAGGAGGTTCAATGGCGTTAAATGGGTTTCAATTTGTAAATAGCGGAGGAACAGAATCTGCTTTCACTAGTTTCGATGGTAACGTTTCAAATGCTGGTTCTGATTGCCATAAAATGGAACCAGTTGGAACCATCGTTTACAATAAAAAAAATAAAACGCTTCAATTCATCCCAGCTCAAAATAATCAATAAATTATGAAAAAGGTTTATGTATTCGACCCTAATCGATATAAAGTAATTTCTGAAGGAAATGCATTTATTTATTTGAAATATGACGCACTGAAAAGTTTTTTGAGAGCTAACTTCAGAGAGGAAATTCAGCAATTACTTTTAAAACCGGTTAAAAACAATAATGAAATCGAATTTTGGGCAGAACAAACAGGTTCTTTTTCAGAGCTGAACTCATTCGATTCGGCCAAGCAAGAAAAAATTATTTTAAAATACAACGCGCTGATTTATGAAATAGAGCGAAAAGCCGAACAATTTAGAAATGGAACAGACATTGATGATTTTAAATGGGGAAGGATTTTATCCAGCGTTTTTAATCCTAATTGCAATCGAATATTAAGCGACGGAGAAAATATAGTTGTTGTTTGGGGCTGGGATTTTCAAAATCAACAAAATTACGAGAGGCCATTCGATGCATTCTCTAGTTTAATTTTTATCGATCCAATTATTTCTGATATTAACAACACAGAAGAAGAAATAAATGTTTTACCTCCCAATGAAGAGGAAGAAATCACCGAGGAACATCCGATTGAAGATTCCGAAAAGGTTGAAATTAAAGAAGAAAGCGCTATTCCTTTAAAGGAACTAGCTAAAACTGAAGAAGAAACAAAAGAAACGAGAAGACCGATAGTTCCACCTACATCCAATGGATTGACTCAAATATTGGATGCTTTTGAAAGATTTGCATCAAGAAATAAATGGTTGGTTGTCATTCTTGTAATTATCCTACTCTTACTTCTCCTTAAACTTTGTTCTCAAAATCCAACGCTTCCTGCATCCGATCTTGATCCAATAGAATTAAAGGAACGTTATCAGGAAATTATGCCGCCAACTCCCAAAGTACGCAAGAAACCGATTGATAACAAAGACATCATTGAGGATAAGCAAACGAAAACCAAAGTGGTGGGGAATTTGGTAAACATAGCACTAAAAAACAAAACAGATAACTTTCAGCATTTTGCCGTTGACCTAAAAAATACTTTTCCATCTGATGATTACCAAATCGTATATTTTGATAATGAAACAAATAGATTACAACTGCAATTTCCAGCTGATCAAAGAACGACTATCAAAAGTGACATTCGAACAAAGTTGAATAAATATAAATTATTGATTTGGGATGAGGCCATTTTTTCAAGTTCAAAAACATTTAACGACCCTGCTTCGAGAGATTTTCAAAAATTCGGTCCATGGGCAGCTCTTAATTTACCTGCAGCTTGGGATATTACAACAGGTGATACATCTGTGATAGTAGCTGTCATTGACAATGGCTTTGACCTCAAACATTTCGAATTAAAATCAAAATTTGTAAAACCATATAATGTTGTTACAGATAGCCGTGTGATTACGTTTGCAAATGATGAAAAAGGCCCCCATGGGACGCATGTCGCCGGAATTGTAGGCGCAGTCGGTAATAATTCGAAAGGTATCATTGGAGCGGCACCAAATTGTAAAATTATGCCTATTCAAACGGCTGGAAGCACCTCTCAGTTTCTAATGACTGATGTTGTAGATGCCATTTTATATGCAATTAAGAATAATGCCGATGTTATCAATATGTCATTGGGACTTCAATTTACCGATGAAATCAAAAATATGTCCCAAAGTCAACAAGAAAACATGATCGGCCAATTCGGAAAAGATGAAGCGGAATTTTGGAATGAATTATTTTTAATGGCGGATGAAAACAATGTTACCATTGTAACGGCCGCGGGAAACCAGAATATAATTGTTGGACTTGATCCCATGTCTAGAAGCTCACGATCCATAAAGGTAGCTGCGACTGATAACTCGAAACAAAAAGTCTTTTTTAGCAATTACTTTAGTTTTAATCTCAACAACGGATCATGTTTAAGTGCTCCCGGTAGTAACATATACAGTTCTGCTCCCAATGGTGGATTTATTTATGAAAGCGGAACGAGTATGGCCTCGCCTTTGGTGGCAGGAATCGTGGCACTTATGAAAAGTGTAAACAAAAATATATCGAATAAAAACATCATGCGCATTTTGCATGAAACAGGTGTTAAGACAAATGGCAGTAAAATCGGTGCCTTTGTTCAAGCTGATAAGGCTGTTTTGAGGGCAAAAAATTTGTAAATTGTCATTAAAATTCTATTTTTGGGAAATTAATTTTTTATCCTATGTCATT
>JBEIKF010000132.1:0-5443 GCA_040379905.1 Crocinitomicaceae bacterium | reverse complement strand
AATGCAAGCTCACTTTTTAACGGGAAAATTCTTCAAAAAGCCGCGATCATAGGACATTCCATGGGTGGAGGCGCCTCTTTTCTCGCTGCTACAAATAATACCAATATAGAAACGGTTGTTGGTTTGGCTCCTGCAGAAACAAACCCATCTGCAATAGCAGCTGCTGCAAATGTATCCGTTCCTGCATTGGTCTTTTCAGGAAGTTCAGATGGAGTGACGCCCCCAGCAGATCATCACATTCCAATTTATCAAGGATTGACAAGTTCTTGCAAAAGCTTTGTTTCAATAACAGGTGGAGCACATTGTTATTACGCCAATACAAATTTCAATTGTGATTTCGGAGAAAGTACTTCGTCTTCAAACATTTCAATTTCAAGAACAGACCAGCAAACGGCCATGTATGGAATTTTGGATCCTTGGCTAGATTTTAAATTGAAAGGAATTTGTGAGTCTTACGCAGCGTTTTTGTTAGCAATCGACTCTCAGCCGGGTACAAATAACGAGTCAATCTGTCCAATACTTCCAATAGTTTCAATTATAAATGACCCAAATCAAGGCATTGGAGTTCATTGCTCCTCTATCGTTGGCACAACGTATCAATGGTATATGGATAATCAACAACTCGTAGGAGAAACATCTCAATGTTACAATATTCCTGTAGATTTAGGTGCAACATACCAAGTAGAGGTATTTTTTGAAAATGGTTGTGTTTTAAGTCAACCAATAACCTTCACAAGTGGTATTAATGAAAATTTCATAAAACAAGTTTCTGTTTTCCCGAATCCGGCCTCTGAGATAATTCAGGTTGAATATAAAATGGGAAAGGTAAAAGTTAAAGTTATGGATATCAAAGGGAAAGTAATTCAACAAAATTTGGAAAGCGCCTCAATTCATTCATTCAACATTTCAACTTTGAAAAAAGGAGTTTATCTTTTGGAAATTTCAGACGAAGTAAATACTTGTGTAAAACGATTCATAAAAGAATAAATTTCGTAATTTCGGCAAAGCAATCTTGCCTTATTTCATGAAAAAACTCTTTACAATCCTATTTTTCGGAATCTTCATTGGTTTCGGATTTTCTCAAGAATATTCCATTCGTGGTTTCATTTACGATAAATCAAATGGTGAACCCATAAGTGACATTAAAGTAAAGTTGCTTCGAGCGGATAGTACAATTGCAGCGCAAGCAATGACTAATATCAGTGGTTTCTTTGCCATTCCTAAGCTGACGAAAGCAAAGTATATTTTAAAAATTGATGACTTTAAATATGCTCTAACCTATTTAAATGTTGAGCTAGTTGAAAAAAAATACATCAATGATGTTCGCTTCGATCTTTCAATTCCCGATAAGTCGGTTGAATTAGGAACCATAACCATTACCGCTAAAAAGGAGAAAACTCAAATCGACAATGGAAAAATCACACTTGGAAAGAAAGAACTTGAAAAAATCCCAAGTTATGGGGCTGAAAATGATATCGTTGGGGGTATTTCGATTACACCAGGTGTAATTACTACGGGTGATCAAGGTGGGCAATTATATGTTCGTGGTGGTACCCCCATTCAAAATAAGATTTTACTTGATGGAATGACTATTTATAGTCCGTTTCACTCAATCGGATTTTTCTCTGTGTTTGAAACAGAATTAGTCAAAAGTATGGATATTTACACTGGTGGGTTCGATTCGCGATATGGCGGAAGAATTTCATCCGTAATGGACATTACGTATCGTGATGGTAACAAACAAAAATTTGGAGGTAAAGTATCTACTTCACCTTTCTTGGCAAAATTGGTATTGGAAGGTCCTTTAGGTAAAAAAAATGGAGATTCTCCAAGATCAGGTTCTTACATATTTTCCGCAAAACATAGTCTATTGGATTACACTTCGAAAAGCCTTTATCCAAAAGTAAATGAAGGAAATGGACTTCCTTTCAATTTCACAGATCTTTATGGGAAAATAACATTCAGTGCCGATGGTGGTTCAAAATTTAGTGCATTTGGATTTCATAACCAAGATTCAGTAAATTACGATGTTGCAAATCTCAGTTGGTTGGCTTCCGGCGGTGGTGTGAATTTTCTTTTGGTTCCGAGCGGTTCACCTATCTTTATTCGCGGTCACGTGAATGGAAGTAACTATGAAACTTCATTTACGGAAGTAGAACAACAACCAAGATTCTCTAAAATTGGTGGTTTTGATTTAGGTTTTGATTTCTCTTATTTCTTAAAAAATGAAGGAGAAATGAACTATGGGTTCAATCTAAGTGGATTTAATACGCAATTCGTTACTTACAACGAAGCTAAAACCAAAATTGAAGCGGAAAATTTCACAACAGAAATTGGTGCTTATTACAACTATCGGAAAGTAACTAGAAGATGGGTTTTTCAAGTAGGAATCCGTGGTCAATTGTACGCATCTCTCGCCACTTTTTCACCTGAACCAAGATTGGGTTTAAAATATAATGCCTCAGAAAATCTAAGATTTAAATTCTCAGGAGGACGCTATTCTCAAAATTTTACCTCAGCGTCATCGGATAAAGATGTTGTGAATCTTTTCAACGGTTTGTTATCAGCTCCAACGAATGTTCAAGAACAATTTATCAATGAATTCAACATTGCAAAACAAACAAAAAACGGTCTTCAATATGCTTGGCACGCAATCCTTGGCACAGAATACGACCTCGGAAAAAGCGTGACATTAACTTTAGAAGGTTACTACAAGTATTTCTCCCAATTGAGCAACATTAACCAAAATAAGTTATATAATGATATCGCTCAATTTGATAACATTGATGACGTTTTCAAAAAGGACTTCATTATTGAGTCTGGACAATCATTTGGATTTGATGTATTGGCAAAATACAATAAAGACCGGTTATTTTTATGGGGAGTTTATTCATACGGCTACAATACGCGTTGGGACGGTTTTCAAAGCTATTTCCCTGTATTTGATAGAAGGCATAACATCAACTTAGTTGCCTCATATGCGTTCGGAAAGAAAAAAGACATCGAAGCAAATATCCGATGGAACCTTGGATCTGGTTTGCCATTTACACCAACTGCAGGAAACTACCAAGCAGAAACATTCTCTAATGGTTTAACAACAGATTACGTAACCAATAACCCAAGCACCATTTCCACAATTCTTGGAGGTTTTAATTCGCAACGACTACCATCTTATCACCGATTGGATGTAACTGTTAAAAAGCAATTTAATTTCAAAAACAAAGATGTTTTAGAACTTGTTGCTAGTGTTACTAATGCCTACAATAGAAATAACATTTTTTACGTTAATCGAACTACATCCAAGAAAATTTATCAATTCCCAATACTGCCAAGCTTTGGGTTGAGTTATAAATTTTAAATATGGCGAAACTTGCTCCGTTTAAAGCTATTCGTCCTGTCCGAGACAAAGTTCATTTAGTAGCGACAAGACCCTATTATTCTTACAAGAAAAATGTGCTTAAGGCCAAATTGGAGGATAATCCATATACGTTTCTCAGAATTATAAATCCAGAATTCAACAATGAAGTAAAAACGAAACCGAATTCGGAAGAACGATTTCAACTTGTCAAAACAAAGTACAAAGAATTTATTGATGCGGGAATTTTGATTCAGGATGAAAGTCCCAGACTCTACATATATCGTCAAACAAATAATGAGTATGCATACACAGGAATAGTTGCCGGTGCAAGCATAGAAGAATACCAAAACGATTTAATAAAAAAACACGAAGCAACTCTTACATCAAGGGAAGCCATGTTCACGAAATATTTGGATATCGTAGGCTATAACGCTGAACCAGTGCTATTAAGTTATAAAGGCGACCTGCATATTGAAGAACTTCTGAATCAATTAACTTCAGTTCGTGCCGAATATGAATTTACCACAACTGATCGTATAACGCATGAATTGTGGGTTCTCTCTGAAAACGATACGTTAATATTACAAAATGCCTTTGAAGATGTCGAAGCTACTTATATTGCTGATGGACATCACAGATCGGCTTCTTCAGTAAGACTTTTGAATGAGCGAATGAATTCAGGGAAGTCGGTAACCGGTAATGTCAACTCTTTTCTTGCTTTTTTTGTTGATGAATCACGTTTGAAAATATTGGAATTTAACCGATTGGTTAAGACATTAAATGGGTATTCACCTGACACTTTTCTATTCGCATTGAAAGCACTTGGAAGTGTAAGAGAAATTCCAAATGCCGAAAAACCGAATGAGGAACATCAAATTCATATTTACTTAAATGGAAAATGGTATGAGTTTACCATCGATTCATATCTAATTGATAAAGAACACCCTGTTAAATCGCTAGACTCAGACTTACTAACTGAATTGATTCTAAAACCTTTATTGGGAATTGAAGATCTTAAAACAAGCGACCAAATTGAATTTATTCCAGGAAACGAATCACTTCAATCGATTAAGGAAAAAATTGATTCGGGAAAATTTGAAATTGGATTCGTTCTTTTCCCTGCAACAATTGAGCAAGTAAAGCGTGTTGCCGACAACCAAATGAACATGCCGCCTAAATCAACATGGGTGGAACCGAAACTACGAAGTGGTTTAACGATTTACAATATCAACGAATGATTGCCGAAAATCTTTCTGAAATAAGAAAATCAATTCCTGAAAACGTTTGTTTGGTTGCTGTTTCTAAAACAAAGCCGGTTTCGGATTTGATGATTGCTTACAATGCCGGCCAACGTCACTTTGGAGAAAACAAAGTTCAGGAAATGTGCGAGAAACAAGCAGTCATGCCAAATGACATTTGTTGGCATTTAATTGGTCACTTACAATCGAACAAAGTTAAATACATAGCCCCTTTTGTTCATCTGATTCATTCCGTTGATAGTTTAAAATTACTACTTGAAATTAACAAACAAGCGAAAAAAAATGACCGTGTTATATCGATTCTTCTTCAGTTTCACATAGCAAAAGAAGAAACCAAATTTGGTTTTGACCCCAGCGAATTAATCGCATTGCATGAATTTACCCAATGGAAAAATGTAACCCTTGTTGGATTAATGGGTATGGCTTCCTTCAGCGATGATAAGGATTTAGTTAAAAAAGAATTTGCCGATCTAAAATCTTTATTTGACGGTAATAAAAAATCTTCCGATAAAATAGCTACTGCGAATACAACTGAAACAAACAATTTTCAATTCACTATTCTCAGTATGGGAATGAGTGGTGATTACGAAATTGCACTTGAACAGGGTAGTAATATGGTTAGGATCGGAAGCTTACTTTTTGGTGAAAGAAATTACAAGCACTAATGCCTCAAGAAATTATTTTACTCTGTATCGCTGCATTTGCTGCAGGTTTTATTGATGCCATTGTGGGCGGTGGTGGATTAATACAAACTCCTGCTACCTTAATTACTTTACCTCAATATCCAGTGGCCACCTTATTGGGCACCACTAAAATCCCCTCATTT
>JBEIKF010000131.1:0-5453 GCA_040379905.1 Crocinitomicaceae bacterium | reverse complement strand
TCGGACTTTTATCGGCGAGGCTATTTTCTGGTTAACGCATTGTTGTCATAATTGTCAACACCAATTTTTAATTTTTTCAAGTTGAGATGTCTGCTCATTGGTCAATCCCTTCAATGTAATATCTATTTTAAAATATTTATAGGTTGGTTCGGTCAATTTAATATCTACTTCTCCTTTTACAATTTGTTTAAATGTTATTTGATCTGGTTTGTAAGTGACAAGATAGTTAAAGATGTTTTCTGTTGTTGCATTGTAAGAAGTCAGCAATACAGGAGCAAAGAACACTTTGAAAATAAAATCTTGTCTGCGAACAATTGCAATATAGTTGTCAAATAGATAAAGGTCGCAACGATTGTTTGGATATATAGACGTTTTAAAGCCGCTTGTTTCTGAGTAACGAAGTTTTATGTTTTTAAAAATGGTGGGTCTTAAACCGTTTGCTTGTCCAATAAATTTATCTATTTCTGTCCGTATGCGCTTGTTGTAAGAAGTCAGATAAAGGTAAAGCACCACTAAAACGATGAAAATAAAAGTTGCAAAGAAAGTCAAGATACTTATTATGGGCATTTTATTCTTTGTCCTTATTTGTCTATTATTTTTCTTAAATTCGTCTAGCTGTTCACTTCGTAATTATAGTTGCCATATTCACTGTCATAACGTTCAATTTGTATTGTTTGACCTGGAGTAGCGAGTTTTGCTAAGTAATCACTTAAGTAAATTTCCTCTGGGTTTACATTTAATAACCAAGAAGCCAATAATTCAGAAACATTATTTTCTCTTAAAATTTCGGGTAATTTTGAGGATGGTAAATCTTGCCCCAATTCAGTTGTTATTTCGGATAGCAAAGACTCTGCAAAAAGTAAATGGTATGAATTGCAAAATAGTTTGATACTTGGATCATTCGGTGTTGCCGCTGCCAAGATGGAAACAAGTGGCTTGTCATCGTCATAAAAAGAGTTTAATTCATCCAAGTATTTTTCTATGTTGTCAATTGGAATAAATAAACTAGTTCGTTCTTCTGTTATTTCACCATCATAGGGGTAGTTGTAATATAATTTCATTGGTTCAAATTTAAATTCCTTTATTCTTCATTAAAAGTTGTTTTTTCATTCTGCTTAATGATTCGGGCAAAATACCAAGATAAGAAGCAATTTGATGCTGTGGAACTAGTTGCTCGATGCCTTGATGCCGCTTGAGTAATTCCAAATAGCGGTCTTCAGCACTTGCTCCAACTGTTAGGAAAAATCGCTTTTGCAAAACTGTCAAGGTTCTCATCGTGATGATTCGAAATAGTCGCTCTAATTTTGGCACTTCCAAATAGAGATTTTCCTTATCTTCAGATTGAATTTGCAATAACCAGCTGTCCTCCATCGCTTGAACATTGAGAAACGAAGGGATGTCGCTGTTGAAAGATGCACTGTCGCCAACCCACCAATCTTTGAAACCGAAATACAATACGTGTTCCATAGACTTATTATCAATGTGAAAAACGCGAAATGTTCCTGATAAAACAAATGCTTCTTGTCGGTTTGGTCGACCTTGTTCTAAAAAAAATTCTTTTTTCTTGAATTGCTTTAAATAAAAGGCATTCGCAACGATTTTTCGCTCATCTTCATTCAAAGAAATGCGTTGATTAATGTAATCCAATAATTGTTGTTTGGCCTGCAATTCATCCATAAAACAAATTTAGGCAATTCATTTCAATCTCTTTTCAGCTTATTTCTAACTTTGCACATTCTAAAGCGTTGATAGTATGTCACAAAAACCGGCAATTCCTAAGGGAACACGAGATTTCTTGCCTTCTGATGTTTACAAGCGAACGTATATTTTCGATACGATTAAGCAGGTTTTTAAACTTTATGGATTCGCTCCAATTGAAACACCGAGTTTTGAATTGTCAGGAACTTTGTTGGGAAAGTATGGTGAAGAAGGAGATCGTTTGATTTTTCGAATTCTGAATTCAGGTGAAAAAATGAAAAAAGCGGATGTTGAAGCTTTGCAAAACGATAATTTACCACGATTCGCGAATTCGCTTTCAGAGAAAGCGTTGCGTTATGATTTGACAGTGCCATTTGCTCGTTTTGTTGTTCAACATCAGAATGAGCTTTCATTTCCATTCAAGCGCTATCAAATTCAACCGGTGTGGAGAGCTGATCGACCGCAGCACGGACGTTATCAGGAATTCTATCAATGCGACGCGGATGTGGTTGGAAGTGATTCATTGCTTTATGAAATTGAATTGGTTCAAATTTTTGACGCTGTTTTAACGAGACTTAATCTACCAGGATTTACTATAAAAATCAATAATCGAAAATTACTGACAGGAATAGCCGAAGTGAGTGGCGAAGCAGATCGAATTGTAGATATTACAGTCGCCATTGATAAATTAGATAAAATAGGTGAGGAGGGTGTTTTGGAAGAATTAAAGTCCAAAGGAATTTCAGAAAGCGCAATTGAACGAATCAAACCTTTGTTTCAATTAAAAGGAACAAATCAGGAAAAGCTCAACTTGATGCGAACATTTTTGAGTGCTTCGGAAATTGGTTTGAAAGGAATTGAAGAGTTGGAGTTCGTGTTGAATTCGATTCAGAATATTGGCTTGGATCGGGGAGAGGTAGAGTTTGACGTGACATTAGCTCGTGGTTTGAACTACTACACAGGAGCCATTTTTGAAGTCAAAGCGCACGATGTTAAAATGGGAAGTATTTGTGGTGGAGGCCGTTACGATGATTTAACAGGGCTTTTTGGGTTGAAAGGACTTTCGGGAGTTGGGATATCATTTGGTGCTGATCGAATTTATGACGTCCTGAACGAGTTGGACTTATTTCCTAAAGAAGTGAATTCAGGTTTAACGGTTTTATTTGTGAATTTCGGAGAAAAGGAAGTCGAGAAATGTTTGGAATTTGCTAATGATCTCAGAAAAAAAGGAATTGATTGTGAAATTTATCCTTCTGCATCCAAACTTCAAAAACAAATGAAATACGCCAACGATCGTGGTGTGAAATTTACCGTTTTACTCGGTGAAAATGAATTGAATAACGAAACGTTGGTGCTTAAAAATATGGATTCGGGAGAACAAGTAAGTTTGAAATTCAAGGACCTTGCCGATTTCACATTTTCTTAATTAAATAATAAAGTCAAGAACCTTTTAACTAACAAAACATGAAAAAAATAATTTTTATTACCACACTTTCGTTATCCATTTTTTCTTGCGGAAGTAAAAAAGGTTCTTGGACGGAGGAGGACAAAAAGAAAGCTAGCGACTATATCAAAAAATCCGAAGGTTCACTTGAATTTCTTGGAACGAGTAAACAGGAATTTATTGATTGCTATTTGGAAAAAGTAGAAAAAAAATACGACAATTTCGATGAGTCAACCGCTGATTCCAAAGGTACAGACTCGTTAACAGCATCTTGTTTCGTAGAAATTTTAATGAGCAAATAGTTTAGAACAAAACTATACTAACGCAGCGTTGCTCCAAACTTTTCTTCGAAAGACGTTTTAATTTTATTCATAACAGTGTCAATTTCAGAATCCGTAAGCGTTCGTTCTTGATCTTGAAATGTAAATGAAAGTGCGTACGATTTCTTTCCAGCTTCTAAATTTTTTCCTTCGTAAACGTCGAATAGATTAACTTCTCGAAGCAATTTTTTATCGCAATTCAAAGCAGTTTCTTTCAATTCACCATAGGTCGTTTCCTTATTTAACAGAAGTGAAAAGTCTCTACGAACAGCAAATGTTTTGGGTAATTCCTTGAAATTGATTTTAACGATTTTCAAACTTTCAATCAGTTGATCCCAATTTATGAAAGCGCAATAAACTGGATTTTTAATATCGAAATGATCCAATAATTTTTGTGAAATTAAACCAATTTCTAATATATCTTTTTTAAGAATTTCACATTTCTCTCCATCAGAAAATAATTCATTTTGAAGGGTTTGAAACTGTAAATGATCGAACAAACCAAGCCGATCGAAAAGTGACTTAACGATTCCTTTCAAGGTGTAATAGGAAACCAAATCTTTGCCACTATTCCATAATTCTTGAGATTTACTTCCTGTAATCGCAATTGCGAGCACATTTGTTTCCTCATATCCAGAAGGATACAAGTGGTAATTCTTTCCAAATTCAAACAATTTGAGGTTTGGATTCTGACGATTTTGGTTGCGTTGTATGTTCTCCATTAAACCAAAAATGAGCGTTTGGCGCATAACTTCCAAATCCTGACTCAAGGGGTTCAATAAGCGAACATTTCGTTCCGATTTCAAAAATTCACTTTCAAAAGTCTCCGCGTAAGTTGTCTTGGTCAACGAATTATTCAACACTTCATAAAAACCTTTAGCGACCAATAGTTCTGAAATTGTTCCTTGAATTTTATCTCGGTCAATTGATTTTTTGGAATTCACCGCCAAATGCCAACGATCTGGCAATGGTATGTTATTGAAACCATAGATTCGAAGAACTTCCTCAGCAACGTCAGCTTCACGTGTTACATCAATGCGATAAGCTGGAATTTTCAATTCAATTTCACTTTCGTTTTCTGAAAGGATTTTAAAATCCAAATCGCTAAGAATGGAAAGATGCTCTTCTTTTGGAATTTGATAACCGATTAATTGATTGACTTTATCTAAGTTGATTTTTAACGAGTTTTTATTTTCGAAATTCTCAGTTCTCACATCTTCCGGGTTCATTCCAATTGAACCACCTGCGACCTCAATAATCAAATTCGCTGCTCGTTGCAAGGCATAAAAAGTCATTTCAGGGTCAACACCACGTTCAAATCGGAAGCTAGCATCGGTGTTCAAACCGTGATTACGAGCAGTTTTTCGAACGGAAACAGAGTTAAAAACAGCCGATTCCAAGAACACATTTTGTGTTCCTGATTTAATTCCTGATGTTAATCCTCCGAATACGCCGGCGATACATAAATCAGCTATGCCATTGGAAATCATTAATTCTTCTCCGGACAAGGTTCGTTCAACTCCATCAAGTGTTACAAATTTCGAGTCTTTTGTGGCTTTTTTAACAACGATTTGACCACTCAATAAATCGGCGTCAAAAGCATGAAGTGGGGTTCCAAGTTCACGCATCACGAAATTCGTTACGTCTACTACATTGTTGATAGGAGTCAAGCCAACCGCACGTAAACTTTTCTGAAGCCATTCAGGTGAAGGAGCGACTTTTACATCTGTAATTGTTACTCCACAATAGCGTGAACAGTTTTCTTTATCTTCAATTTTAATGGTAATTGGAAAATTAGAAGTGGGATTCAACTCATTTACTTTCGGCCAATTGATTTTTAAATTCAGTTTTTTGTGAAAATTCAAATGTGCCATCAAGTCTCTTGCAACTCCAATATGTCCCATTGCATCAGCTCGATTCGGAGTTAATCCAATTTCCAACTGATAATCATCTTCCAAATCGAAATAAGTTGCAGCATTCGAGCCAATTTT
>JBEIKF010000130.1:0-5479 GCA_040379905.1 Crocinitomicaceae bacterium | reverse complement strand
GGTTTTCATTTTTTGGCATCGCCCCAAAAAACGAAACAAAAAAACGCTAGCGCTCGGAAAAATCACTTACCCCTCTTTGGTTCGAATCTGAAATTTTAAAAACTCGCTTTCGCTGCGCTTCACCTCAAACAGTTCAAAATTTCTTCGATTCTTCACCGAGTGGGTCCCAAGTAATTTTTCCAATGCGCAGGATTCGTTGGAATGGAATTTATTTTTCTCTTCGTTAAGAAAAAAATATAGGTGCATCTAACCCAACTTTCATACAGCGTTAACGAAAGTCTGAGCGAAGTTGCGGTCCGCGACAGCGAAGGTGGCTTGCCCGACGAGGCGGGAGTAATAGGACAAAAGCATGTAGCGATAAGACTGAGTGTTCCGAAGGAAACGCATTATGAAAGTTGAAATGCAGTTTTTGGCCTTACTTTTTTTCTGCTTCGGCAAAAAAAGTAAGAGAATTTACATTAACTCCAAATTCGGATCCCAAAAATGAATTTTAAAGTCAACGACCTGATCATATTCAATACGAATGTTTTCAGCCTCCAATAATTCTTGCATCCTATTTGGAGTAGAAAAGTGCATCTTACCAGTCAAAGCGCCAACACGATTTACTACGCGATGCGCCGGAACATCCATTAAATTATGTGAAGCATTCATTGCCCAACCAACCATTCTTGAAGATTTTTTCGAACCTAAGTATGCGGCAATTGCACCATAGCTCGTGACGCGGCCTTGTGGAATTAATCGGACAACGGCATAAACTTGCTCAAAGAAATCATTATTTTTAGCGTTCAATGATGTAATCATATTACAAAAATAGGAAGTGATTTCAAAAGTGAATAATTCTACTTTATTCTTCGAAACAATTTATAATTTCCGATGTTATTTGTAAATCAATATTTTAATTTTGCAACTCATTTTTAACGATTTAGAATGATTCAGACTGATATTATCATCATCGGTGCCGGTCCCGTTGGTTTATTTACTGTTTTTGAGGCCGGGCTTTTAAAGCTAAAATGTCATTTAATTGATTCGTTGCCACAGGCGGGTGGTCAATGTTCTGAAATTTATCCCAAAAAACCGATTTATGATATTCCCGGTTTCCCCTCGATTTTAGCAGGTGAGCTAATTGATAACTTAATGGAGCAAGCGGCGCCTTTCAAACCAGGTTTTACACTAGGTGAAGCGGCTTTATCCATTGATAAAACGGACGAAGGGAATTTTATTGTTACAACGGTAAAAGGAACGAAACACGAAGCTCCAATTGTCATAATTGCTGGAGGTTTGGGTGTTTTTGAGCCAAGAAAACCACCTATTTCAACTATCACTCAATTCGAAGATAACGGAGTAGAATACATCATCAAAGATCCGGAATTTTATCGTGGGAAAAGATGTGTGGTCGCAGGAGGAGGAGATTCCGCGCTAGATTGGTCTATCTTTTTAACTGAAAATAAAATTGCAAGTGAGGTTGTTTTAGTGCACCGCAACAGTTCCTTCCGAGGTCATCTAGACTCTGTGCAAAAAGTCATCGATTTAGCTGAAAAAGGAGAAATTCGTTTGGTTACAGAGGCAGAGGTAACTGGATTAGCTGGAAATGGAAAGCTTGAAAAAGCCATCGTTACCCATCAAACTTCTGGTGAAATTGAAATTGAAACAGATCATTTTATTCCTTTATTTGGGTTGAAGCCAAGTTTAGGGCCGATTGCCGATTGGGGTCTTGAAATCGAAAAGAACGCTATAAAAGTGGATACTTTAGATTATTCAACTAACATTCCAGGAATTTACGCTGTTGGCGATGTGAATACGTATGAGAATAAACTTAAGTTAATTCTTTGTGGTTTTCATGAAGGTACCCTAGCCGTTCAATCGGCATTTGCTCGCATTTACCCGGATAAAAAGAATGTATTGAAATACACCACTGTAAACGGAGTTCAAGGTTTCTAAATTTTAGATTATGAAAGTGATAACTGTTCAAGAATTAAAAGTACTAATTGATCAGAAGGTGGATTTTCAATTAATCGATGTACGAGAACCTTATGAATATGAGGAAGCCAATCTTGGTGGTCATTTAATTCCCCTTGGTGAAATTCCAACGCGTTATGCCGAAATTAGTAAGGATAGGCAAGTAATTATGCAATGTCGTTCTGGAGCTAGAAGTGCGAATGCAGCTATGTTTTTAGAGCAGAATCATGGTTACTCGAACCTCTTCAATTTGGAAGGTGGTATTCTTGCTTGGTTGAATGCGTTTGGAGAATAATCAAAATGTTATCTTTGGTTCGTGAATAGACGAACCATTAACGCTGTCGTACTTTTAGGTGTGCTATCACTAGCCAGTATTCTCATTGTGCAATTAGTTTGGGTGCGTAAAACACTTGAAATGCAAGAAAAAAATATTGCAATTCAAGAAAAGGAAGATAGTTTGAACCTAAAATCTTTTTCAGAAAATACAATCATTGCGTTGAAATCTGTTTTAGATGAAATTCAACGAACATCAAAGGATAGCTTGGATACTTATGGGACTGTTCGCCAAGTAAAAAATAATCAATTCACGGTTGATCTAAGTGAGGAACTCCAACCCTTCTATCTTGAAACACTGTTGAAAAAGGAGTTTTATAATCAAAATATTCACCAGGATTTCATCTATGGAATTTACGACTGTTTCGTAGATACGATTCTTTTGAGTAATATGATACATTATTCGAAGGACAAAGCTTACATAACTACTAAAAATAAACCTTCGGAAATCTCCACTGAATCATTGAATTTGAAAAAGGATGGCCACTATTTTACGGTTTTCTTCCCTTATTTTACTGCTAAATCAATTGAGCCAGCCGTTTTTGTTTCTCCGTGGATTTACATTACCATCATCATTCTTTTGGTATTAGTATTTTTTGGTTATAGTTTGGCAATAATCATAAGACAGAAGAGACTTTCTGAGGTAAAAACGGACTTCATAAACAACATGACCCATGAACTAAAAACACCAATTTCAACCATCAGTTTATCGAGTGAGATGTTAATGCGAATTGATTTAAATGAAGATCCAGAGAAAATTCGCAAATACGCAGGAATAATTTATAAGGAAAATAAACGACTAGAAAATCAAGTGGAGCGGGTATTGAACGTCGCTAAGTTGGACAAAGATAAAGTTGTATTGAATAAAGAGAATTTCGATGTTCACGAGTTATTAGCTGAGGTGAAAGAGAATTTTGAATTTAACCAATTAAATCAGGGTGGAAAAATTGAATTGAATTGCGCCGCAGAGAATTATAAAATTCAGGCAGACCCGGTTCACTTGACGAATGTTGTCTATAATTTATTAGATAACGCCGTTAAATATTGCTCCAGTATACCTCAAATCGTTTTGTATACGAGAAATGAGAAGAATTTGCTCGTTATTGAAATTACGGACAACGGAATTGGTATGAAACGTGAAGATTTAAAACAGATTTTCGAGAAATTCTATCGAGTTCCTACTGGTAACATTCACAATGTAAAGGGTTTTGGTTTAGGATTGTATTATGTGAAATTAATAATCGAAGCTCACCAAGGAAAAATTGAGGTTAAGAGCACGTTGAACAAAGGAACAACGTTCATAATTTATCTGCCAATTGGTTGAAAAGTAATTTTACTTTTTTCTTTCCAAAATGGCATCTGGTTGTGGAAAAAGACCTTTTCGGTAAATTTTTTTCTCTTTGGTGTCAAGTATTAAAAATTCAGGTATTCCTGTATTGTTCATTTTACCTGTAAGTTCAAACTTTTTCTTTTCCATTTTTGAGATGGAATAAACACCGTTCCATTTTGCCTTACCAACTTTTACGAATACGCTATCTCTTGTTAGACGAACTTCGATGTTGGAGGAGATTACAGGAATAATTTGGTTATTTAAATTCATTTCGTATGAAGGAATTTTGCCAACATATGTTTTCAAAAACTTTTTCTTCAGCTTGATTGATTGCGCTGATACTTGAAGACTAGCAAAAATTAGAAAAGTTGTGAGGATCTTCATATAACGAATGTAATGAAAAAAGCGATTCTACTTTTTAATTCTCTTTTGATTCGTTTATTTTCTTCTCCAAGCGATCGATTTTTTGATTTAGATTTTGAATGGCTTCAATAAGCTGTTCCTCTCTGTTCTCAGAAGCTTTATTTTCATCATTCAATTTATCTTGAATTTGGGTTGTCATTACCGCTAGAAAAACATTGAGCGTAATCATCGAACTAAATACAAAAAATGAAATACAATATAGATCTGTAATAAATCCTGGCACATCACTATTGAGCAAATTCGAATGCATTGATGACCAACCATTAGTCAAAGAGAGAAACAAACCAAAGTAAGCATTATAGAGGTTAGAAAAATCTATTTCCTCAAATTTTGTAAAACTATATAGATTACAACCGATAATAGCATATACGAAGTGTATCAGTGCTAATAGAATAGCGAAAACAAATACTGTCGGTATAACGGACATTATTTTTCGCTCAGTCTGTTTTAGTGATTTATGAACTTCGAAGATGCGAATAATTCGAAACACCCGAACTACACGAAACAATGTTATAATTTCAGGATGAGGAAATAAATTGATGAAAAAGATAGCGGCTAGTGAGGAAATTGTAATTATCAAATCGAACATTAACCAAAAGAACTGTTCCAAACAGACTTTGCTAACAAAATCAAGATTCAATTCATTTTCCTCTTCAACTCCAAAATCTAGTTGAAATTTTCGATAACGATTAATAATGTCTTCAGAATAATATTTTTCATTTTCTGGTTTCTCCTTTAAGAATACATTACGAGCGGATTCGAAAATATGTCTAGCCTCAAAAGGAAAATACTTAACTCGAAACCACATTTCAAAAACAAAGAATAACAGAATAACCAAATCTATGTAAAATAGAATGTGATTGAGCCCTTTATTCGCATGAAATATAGATTCTAAGGTTAATAATAGCACACTTAAAATAATGACAATCGGCGCTAATTTTTCTATTTTGAGATACATTTTCATGAGTGGATACTTAACTGAATGTCGTAAAATTATAATTCCTTAATTGATTTATGCTACTTGGGTGACTTTTTAATGTGTTTTTTTATCGTACTTTCGGAAAAGATTAATAATTAAAGTAGTATGAAAATTGAATTGAATCGGGAGGAGGAACCGTATGTTTTTCAATTGAAAAATGAAACCGGAGCAATTTGCACACTTGATGCTAGCGCTTCCCTAGGTGGTAAAAACAAAGGGTTGACTCCGATGCAATTATTGGCAGGTTCACTGGCTGGATGCATGTCCATTGATGTCGTTTTAATCCTTCAAAAGCAGAAAATTAATCCAAAGGTATATCGTGTTGAAATTGATGCTAAGCAAAGAGTTGGAACTCCTTCTCCCTTTGAAGCGATTCATTTGATTTTTAGCATAGATGAAGCCGTTCCTTTGGATAAAATGGAACGAGCGATTCTACTCTCCAAAGAGAAATATTGTTC
>JBEIKF010000129.1:0-5485 GCA_040379905.1 Crocinitomicaceae bacterium | reverse complement strand
GTAAAGTTCCACCACAATCAATGAAATTCTTTGTGGTTAAGCCAGCTTCGGTAATGTGAAAATGACTTGGGATAAAATTACCATTTGGCTGAATAAAATTCAACTTGGAAATCTGATTCAGGTGCTGTTTTAATTCTGATAGTTTCATTTTGTGCGTTTTAATTTAACAACAATTCGTTTGTTGATTTGATAGTATTGTAGAAATATTCCCGAAATAATTCCTAAGATTTTCAATCGCTTCCTCGTTTATGCAATAGCAAATGGAATTTCCCTCAATAGTTCCTTTTATTAAACCTGCATTTTTCAATTCTTTCAAATGTTGGGAGACTGTTGGCTGAGCAAGTGGAAGTTCTTTAACAATATCTCCGCAAATACAAGAGTTTGCTTTCATAATATGTTCAAGAATCGCAATTCGAGCGGGATGACCTAAGGCTTTAAATATGAGCGCAACAGCATTATTTTCATCTGTAAATTGATCTGATTTAGTTACACCCATTAGTTATTCATATTTATATATTGCAATATTACGATATAATTTAAATCAGTCAATAAAGAATTTGTTAAAAGAACTAAATCAAGATTTCTCTACCCGTAAACCGATTGAATTATATGGACGAATTTGAATTAAAAAGGTTAATTATAACCCTTCTTTTCAATAATTTTTTTGTAGGCACCATCCCACAGATCTATCCTTTTCTGCAATGATTCAATGGCGGCTTCCTGGGCTTCCTTCCAACAACTGAGATCAGTACCACAAAGATTTGACGTCATCTGTAAAGCTAAATGACTATGATGATCACCATCAACCTCGATATGACGTTCCAAATAATATTTGAATATTGAAACACTGTCGGGAAAGGATTTATGAATGTCTTTAACTATTGACACAAACATTTCAGGAATTAAGTCCTCACGGCCGAATGTAAATATTGCCGACTGTAAATAAAACTTATTGCTCTCAATAATCTTAAATGTAAAATTCACAAAATCACAAGCCTCTTGAGGCGTTCCGGAAGCCTTCAACGCAGCATTAATATCAGGCTTACTTTTTAAAACCTCAATAAACCTTTCAATGTTTGAACAATCTGCTCCACATTGATGCATAGCATCTAAATATAATTCAAAATGGCTTTTTCTGTTACCTAACAAATCTAGATCCGATTCTTCACCTACAACTAATTCATTAATAAGATATCTTGTATCTGCTGAACCCTTCGGAAACCATGGAACAGATGTGCAAGTCAAATTATTCTGTAAGGTCTTCAATAAAGACATAAAATCCCATACAGCAAAAATGTGATATTCCATAAAAACTTTAAGATCATCAACATCTTTAATAACTGAATAAACTTTATGATTTATGATTTGCTGGCGTATAGGATCAATCGCCTTTTTCATTTTATCTATATGCTCATTCATTTTTATCAGATTCAATCGATTTCACCAATGATAACTACTACAAAACTGGTGCAAACAAGAACTTATTTGGAGACACCAAGTTGGTTTTTACGGCATACATTACAATACCGGCCGTATTCTTAACACCCAATTTGGCCATAATGTTCTTTCTATGGGTATTAACAGTGTGCTTACTCAAAAAAAGTTGCTCAGCAATTTGCTCGTTGGTATTCCCTTCGGCAATTAGAACAATGATTTCATTTTCACGTTCGGATAAGATAACTGCTTCGCATGTAAAGGAATCGAAATCCAAATCGTTAACATCGATGTTCGCTTTTTGAATAGCTTCCAAAATTTGACCACAAAAGAATTTATTTCCAATAGCGGTTTCCGAAACGGCATTTACAATTTCAGACAAATCACAATCTTTTTTAATGTAACTCATTATGCCCGAACGTAAGGCGTCTACCAATGTTTGGGCACTTTGCTCGGGTGTAATCGCTAAAAAACGAACGCGTTTGTATTTCTGATGTGCTTTAGGCACAATGTTGATATCAAATCCAGGTGATGTGTAATCAATGATAACTATCGTAGCACCGAATGAACTTAATTGTTCTAGTAGTTCCTCATTGTTGGTAGCCTCTCCGCTGATTGTAATGTCGCGTTGTGCCGATAAAATGGTTCTCAATCCGATTCGAATCAAGTCATTGCTATCAGCGAGAATTACGTTCATCTTATTTAGAATGGATTTAAACAAGACAAAGATATAAAGGGAATTTGAAAGAACAAGGTTTTGGGAAGAAATAGTGTTGGTTGAAGAGTGATTTTAGGATATTAGGACTTTAGGAGGGAATGATTTTATGAGTGAATGACATTAGGATATTAGGAATTGAAGACAAATGACTATTGGACAAATGACTTGTTGAAATAACGACTTTATGAGTGAATAAAAAAAGCCATTAGGACAGGAGGATACATGACTTTTTGACAAATGACTGAGAAAGATTACCTTTTTGAAGGAATGAGAAATGACATTAGGATATTGAGATTTTTGGAGTGAATGATTTTATGAGAGAATGAAGAATGACATTAGGACAACAGGACAAATGACGATTATACATTTTAAATTCTACATTCTTAACCCTTCAACCCTCAACTTTTAACTCTCAACTTTCAACCCTCAACTCTAAGGCTTTTCCCAGCAGCGCAAACCAATTGCCATAGAGCGCGAGCACCAACATTCGCATCCCAATCTCCTTCTGGACCTGGCGCAACTTCGTTCAAATCAAAACCGATGATTTTACGACCTGATTCAACTAACTTGAAGAACAAATAACTGATTTCTTGCAATTCAAAACCTCCTGCAACTGGCGTTCCAGTGTGAGGACACAATTCCGGTTTCAAACCATCAATATCAAATGAAATGTATACATTATTTGGCAGCGATTCGATGATTTCATCAACTTGTTGAGCCCACGTTTTTCCAGCGTAGGATTCGTTTTTCAAATTCCAATCGTAAAAGGTTTTAATACGATTATGCTGTTCTGTAAGTTGAACCTCCCTTTCTGAAACGTCACGAATTCCAACTTGAACCAATTTCGACATGTTGCCACAACGCTGAAGCACGTTAAACATAATACTCGCATGAGACTGCTGAAAACCTTCGTAGGCATCGCGTAAATCGGCATGGGCATCGATTTGTAGGATTCCAAAATCGGAATAGGTTTCATTCAAGGCTTCAATCAATCCCAACGGTGTTGAGTGTTCTCCTCCTAAAACAGCAACCATTTTTCCTTCTTTCAACAATTCTAGACTGCGTTCCTTCAAATTTTGTCTCAATGCTTCATGTGCTTCGTTAATTTCATTCACATCGGATTGGTATTTCTCCAAAGCCAATTCTTCTCCGTTTTCTTCCAAAAAGTGAATGTAGCGCATGCCTTTTTCACAACAGATGTCGTTTATTTCTTTCCATTCCTTTGAAATCGGCGCCATATAAACTTTTGTGTCGTATGCCCGCTCCAAGTCAGGATGATAGAAATCCAATTGCGTAGAAGCATCCAAAATCGCTTGTGGACCATTGCTTGTTCCTTTTCCGTACGAAGCTGTCGCATCCCATGGAATTGGGATAATTACGATTTCAGCCTCGTTCTCCGTATATGGAAAACCAAAAATATTGCCATTGGCAACACCAACTCCGTTCGGATCAAATTGTGTCATTTATTTAAACTTTTATAGTAATCTACCGCCTTTCGAACGGAACCATTTTTTTGGAGAAGTTCAGCAGCTAAATCGTAATCAATTTTTAATTCATCAGCGACCATGCGGGTTCCACGGTCAACCAATTTATTGTTGCTCAATTGCATATCAACCATTTTGTTTCCTTTGACACGACCTAATTTAATCATCAAGGAAGTGGAAATCATGTTCAAAACGAGCTTTTGCGCTGTTCCAGATTTCATTCGGGTACTTCCCGTTACGAATTCAGGTCCAACAACAGGCGTCATTGGGAAATCAGCAAGATTAGCAAGTGGTGAATCCGGATTACATGAAATCCCACCAGTCAAAATACCTTCCGATTTGGCTTTTTCTAAGGCTCCCAAAACGTATGGTGTGGTTCCTGAAGCAGCAATTCCAACAATAGTATCGTTTGCGTTGATGTTGTATTCCAATAAATCTTTCCAACCTTGTTCCCGATCATCTTCCGCGAACTCAACCGCGCGTCGAATGGCAGTATCTCCACCAGCGATAATTCCGACCACAACTCCATGCTCAATTCCGAAGGTTGGAGGACATTCACTTGCATCCACAATCCCAAGTCTACCGCTCGTTCCTGCACCCATGTAGAAAAGCCTTCCTCCATTTTTCATTCGCTGGTAACAAGCCTCCACAAATGCTTCAATTGCGGGAATCTCGTTTTCAACCGCCAAGGGAACGGATCGATCCTCGCGATTGATGTTTCGCAACAAATCGCTTGTAGCCATTTTTTCAAGGTCATTGTAATTCGAGCTAGATTCCGTAATTCGTTTCATTCAATACGATTTTTAGAGTTTAAACCAAATACGCTTTCATTTCTGAAGACGTCATTTCAATCTCAATTCGATCCTTCAAGGTCGTCGACAAGCGCAAACCAATAAAATCAGTTTTAATCGGATAATTTCGATGCTGACGATCAACCAAAGCGACCGTTTTAATTGCTTTCGTCGCTTGTTCCAAGAATTTCATAAGCGCGTATTGCATCGTTTTTCCTGAGTTTACCACATCATCAACCAAAATGATAAATCCTTTTTTCAAGGTCTTTTGATCGATACTCAATTTAATCGGCTGACTCCAAGGTTCCTCTTTATTTACTTCAATTTCAAAATAAACCACTTCGATGTTGGAATTTGCGCGAATGATTTCAGCAAGTTTATTTGCTAAAATTGAACCATTTCCAACAATTCCCCCGATGAAAACAGTCTGTTCTTCAAAACAATTTTCGAGAATTTGGTGCCCAAGACGTGTGATTTTCTGGTCGATTTGCCGATGATCTAGAATAACTTGCATAGCGTTTGAATGTAAGCAAAGATATTTGTTTCCTTAGAAAAACGAATTGACTTGAAAAGAAAGAAATGAACAAAGATTGTGAAAGCGTAATTTTTGAATTGAAATAAGCTAATTTCGCAACATGTCTCGATTTCAAGATTCGAAAAACATTCTAAGACACCTGAACTTACTCCGAGTTTGGAATTTATTTCTGCTTCGAAGCAGTTATTATTTGTCTAGAATTTTGAAACGTGAAATCTCATTTGGCTATCCGGCATCTTTGAGCATTGAACCGACCACCGCATGTAATTTAGGTTGCCCAGAATGTCCGAGCGGATTGAAACAATTTACCCGTCCGACTGGAAAAATCGATTTGAATCTTCATCAAAACATGTTGGAGCAGGTCAAACAAAGCGTGTTTTACATCAACTACTATTTTCAAGGGGAACCGTTTTTACATCCACAATTTTTGGATCTTATTAAACAAGCGAAGCAGGCTAAAATTTATACCTCAACTTCTACGAACGCTCATTTTATAGACGAGAAAAAAGCGGAAGAAATTGTT
>JBEIKF010000128.1:0-5503 GCA_040379905.1 Crocinitomicaceae bacterium | reverse complement strand
CTTTCAATTTCAAATGCACCAAAAATATTATATAAACCAAATGCACCAAAAGCACACAATAGATAAAAAATAAAATACCTCTTAGGTCCCCAAATTTGCTCTAAATAGGCCCCGAGCATTATAAACATCCACATATTGAAGAATATGTGCAAGAAATTCCCGTGCATAAAAAAATGAGTAACAACCTGAAAAGGTTTGAATAATACCGAATTTACGTAATGCGCTCCAAAACTGGAACTTAGATCAATTCCTTGAAGTTCTAACACCCATGTTGCAACGAAAAAGACGATGTTCAGAATGAGAATATTTTTGGTTACGTTAGGTAAATTGTTAAACATAGATTAAAATTTTTGAGCTATTTCGTCAAGAGTCAAGGTTGAAACAATTAATTTTCCAGAAGGAGTATAGGTGTGTTCTTCGCATTGGAATAAATCGTTTATAATCGCTGTAACTTCCTCCTCATTGCGAATAGTGGTATTCGTAGAACCATATTTCGCGACTTTAGATATGATACCGTGCGCTAGTTCTCCTTTTTGTAAATTTCCGTGTACAAGCGTTTCGGTGATTTCTTCAGTTGTAGTATTAATTTCTTCAGCTGGAATAATAGTTGGAATTCCTTGTATTGATAATGTTTGATCCTCTATGGAAAAATTGAATCCGAGTTGATTCAGCAATGATTGACTTTCTTGCCAAGCCAATAATTCCGATTTGTTGAACGTTTTATCAAATGGAAACAATAGCTGCTGACTCGCAATGGGTTTGTGAATGAATTCGGTGATTAGATTTTGATAAATAATTCGTTCCTTGGCTCGCTTGGCATCAATTACCATCAAGCCTGATTTGCAATTGGAAATCAAGTATTTACCACGAACAAGTGTCGATTTACCGGTTTGTTGGATGTCGTTTTCGAATTCAATTTCATTTGTTTCTATAATTTCCTCTTCTTTTATTGAATAGAAATTTTCCCAATCTGCATTTGAGTTTTTTGTATGACCAAATCCTTGATTCATAATTCCTTTGGACATACCGTTCGATTTTCCTGAACTAGTTGAGCCAGATGAATTATTTTGAAAAGGGTTGAAAAGTGGATTTACTTTTATTTGGGGTTCAATTGGATCCGTTTTTCTTACCTCAACCGGAACATCGAAGCTTGTATCCAATTCAAAGTCCAACGTTGGGAAAACATTGTATTTCCCTAATGCTTGTTTGATGCTACTCAATAAAATTGAATAAATGAATCGATCTTCTTCGAATTTTATTTCCGTTTTTGTTGGGTGAATATTGACGTCAATTTTACTTGGATCTATTTCGAAAAAAATGAAATAGGATGGAAACGAACGATCTTGAATAAGTCCGTCAAAGGCTTTAGAAATAGCGTGATGAAAATAGCTATCCTTAAAAAATCGTTGATTTACAAATAAAAACTGCTCTCCTCTCGTTTTTCTAGCCGTTTCTGGTTTTCCGACGTATCCTTTAATTTTTACGATATCAGTTTCTTCTTCTACAGGAACCAATTGGTCATTATTAGATCTTCCAAAAACTTCAATTATTCGCTTACGCAACGGACCATTCAATAAATTATATTCTTCCTTTCCGTTGTGATGTAGCGTAAATTTGATGTCTGGATGTGCCAATGAAATTCGTTCAAATTCCTCACGTATGTGACCAAACTCAACGTTATCTGATTTCAGAAAATTGCGACGAGCTGGAACATTATAAAATATGTTTTTGACTTCAAATGATGTCCCATTTGGACAAACAGTCGCTTCTTTGTTTTTGATATTATTACCTTCTACCTCAATTAGAGTTCCTATTTCTGAATCGGATTCTTTGGTTTTTAATGAAACATGCGCGATAGCTGCAATTGATGCTAAAGCCTCGCCTCGAAAACCTTTTGTCGTTAATTTAAATAGGTCATCCGCATTTGCAATCTTACTTGTTGCGTGACGTTGAAAACAGAGAACAGCATCATCCTCATTCATTCCCTTACCGTCATCAATGATTTGAATTAATGTTCTTCCGGCGTCTTTTACGACAACTTTAATGGATTTTGCTCCAGCATCAATTGCGTTTTCAACCAATTCTTTTACGACAGAAGCTGGACGTTGAATTACTTCACCTGCGGCAATTTGATTCGCAATGTGATCCGGTAGAAGTTGAATGATTCCTTGACTAGCCATTTCTGTCTAACAAAAATAGCGATTTAACTCAGAATATAATGTTGTTTAACAAATCTTAAAGTTGAAAATCTAAAGTACGCGAACGATTGTTCCTTTGTATTCAGATTTTTCTCCTTGTTCCGGGTTTAGTAATGAAACTTTCCAAATGTATGCCTTTTGCGCAGGAACCATTTTACCGTCTTTTCTGTCAATTCCATCCCAAGCATTTGAAGCATCTGTAGATTCAAAAACTACACTGCCATTGTCAGGATCTAATATCACCATTCTGAATGGAGTGTTTCTTACTTTTAATGCATAAGGAATAAAAGTATTGTTTCTAATATCAGAAGAATTTGGGTTGAAGGCATTTACTGCAAGTAGGTTATAATCTTCAGAAATGAATACCGATTTACTTTCTTTCGATTCACATCCAAATTCACTTGATGCTTTAACGACAACATTGTAATTTCCTTTTCTGAAGAAATACAGTTCAGTTGATTTTGGCTTGTATTGAAAAGCGCTTTTTCGCTCATTTTCAATCTTCCAAAGAACACTTTCTTCGCTTGTATTTACTTCAGCTTTAATCGTTGGAAGACCATTTTCATAAGTCAATGCGTCATCAACATTTAGATTGATAGTCGGTGAATTATTTACTCTGAAATTCGAAGTTTCTTTAAAATTCCCATGTAATTTTGGGTCGTAAAAACCAATATGATAAACTCCCGTTTCTTTCAAGATAACCTCTGATTTAGAATTATTCTCAATTTCATTTATTTTACCTGAAGGAGATTTAAGTATCACAGAATATGATCCATTAGATTCTAATGAAATTGTTTCCCCTTTACATTTGTTACCAAAAGTGGGGAAATTTGGTTCTTTCGCTCCATTGATTTTTGGAAGTTGACTTAAATCATCTTTATTTTTTATTACAGGATTATTTTCTAGAGAATTTTCAGTTGGAACTATTGTATTGGAAGTATTATTTTGTGAATTTGTATTCACATTTACATTCAAAATTGGACTGTCGTTCAAGCTGGAATTTGAGTTTGCCTCAACTTCTATTTTATTAAATTTAATTTTATTCTGTTTTTTGCCAATTCGCAAATCGTCTTTAGCCGATTGCTTTTCATTTTTATTTTCTATAACTGGTTTATTTTTAATGCCATTGTTTTTAACATTAAGTTGTTTTTGAGAATTATTTTCGTTGAGAATAAAAAATGCCGAAACCGCTATAACAAGCACAGCAGCTAATGAAATCCACCATTTATAGGTCTGTTTGGATGAATTCAGATTCATTTTCTTTTCGAACGTTTCCCAAGCACCATCTTGATATGGCAATTCATGATTGTCGAGTGCTTTTTTAAATAGTTGTTCTATGTCTTTTTCCATCATTTTTCGATGTATTTAAACTTTTCATTTAAAATGCGTTGCAAATTCATTTTTGCTTTCGCCAAATTGGATTTTGATGTTCCTTCATTGATTCCAAGCATTTCGGCTATTTCCTTGTGTGAATAATCTTCCAAAACATACAAGTTAAAAACCGTTCTGTATGCTGGCGATAATTTTGAAATGGCTTCCATTGCAACTTCGGCTTTTACTTCTGTTAGCTCGATTTTTTCCTTTTCCTCCATTTCATTGACAGCCTCTTGCTTGAAATCATTATCCTGGTCACTTAGAAAAGGGTTTCGTTTACTTTTGCGAATAGAGTCAATCGCTGTATTTGCAATAATCCTTCTAATCCATCCTTCGAATGAACCTTTGAAATCAAAAACTTCCAACTTGTCAAAGACCTTGATGAATCCTTCTTGAAGAACTTCTTGAGCTGTATCTCTATCACTAATATAGCGAAGACATACTGCCATCATTTTTCCATAAAATTGTTTGAACAGAGCCTCCTGCGAACGTCTATCGCCCCGGAGACATCCTTCTACAATTTCCATCAAATGACTTTTGTTCTCCAATTTTCAACGATTTTAAAACGAATTATAATTGTTATGGTTGCCTGTTAATCTCCCGAAAAACAAAATATTCCCGAAAAATACCGATTTTTAAGTTATTTAGTTAAATTCGTGGCTCTAAATTCACTTTTACCAATTTAAAAAGTTTCAAATGAAAGTAACTGTAGTAGGCGCGGGAAATGTTGGAGCAACATGCGCGGACGTTTTGGCTCATCGTGAGATTGCCAATGAAATTGTTCTTCTTGATATTAAAGAAGGATTCGCAGAAGGAAAGGCATTGGATATTTGGCAAACTTCTCCAATCAATTTGTATGATTCAAGAACGGTTGGTTCAACAAATGATTATGAACGAACAAAAGATTCTGATGTCGTTGTAATTACTTCTGGTTTACCAAGAAAGCCGGGAATGTCTCGTGACGATCTTATCGCGACAAATGCAGGTATCGTTAAGACCGTGACGGAAAACATTATTAAATACTCACCCAATGCTATTATTATCGTGGTATCGAATCCTTTAGATGTCATGACTTATTGTGCTTATTTAACTGCCAAAACAGATTCCAAAAAAGTTTTTGGTATGGCAGGGGTTTTAGATACTGCGCGTTATAGAGCATTTTTAGCAACAGAACTTAATGTTTCTCCAAAAGACATTCAGGCTGTTTTAATGGGCGGACATGGTGATACGATGGTTCCACTTCCTCGTTATACTACTGTTGGAGGTATTCCAGTTACTGAGTTAATTGAAGAGAATAAGTTGAATGAAATCATCGAAAGAACCAAATTTGGTGGTGGAGAAATCGTGAAATTATTAGGTACTTCAGCTTGGTATGCTCCAGGAGCTGCGGCGGCGCAAATGGTTGAGGCAATTATAAGGGATCAAAAACGAATTTTCCCGGTTTGTGCTTGGTTGCAAGGTGAATATGGAATGAACGATATTTACTTAGGTGTGCCAGTTGTGCTTGGTAAAAATGGTATTGAGAAAATCATTGAATTACAATTGAACGAAGCAGAGAAAACACTTCTTGCTGAATCTTCTGAAGCAGTGAAAAGCGTTATGAATGTGTTAGATGATATGAATGCAAACGCATAAGTAATAAAAATCCATATTTTAAAGGCGACACCTTATGGTTGTCGCCTTTTTTATGCGCTAATTCTGTTCCGTTCCTTTTTAATATCTTCCAAAACTTCTATCGTTAATTCCAATTCTTCTTTGTCTTTATCGCAAAGATAGTGGTATTTTTTTTCGGCATAGAATTTCCAAAATAGAAGATGTGTCAATAAGAATAAACCGTAAAGATTTGTTTGTCCAGTAAAAATTGGTAAAATCACAAAGGGAATAAATGAAATGGCCCAATAAAATAAATAGGAATATAAAGAAAGTAAAAT
>JBEIKF010000127.1:0-5574 GCA_040379905.1 Crocinitomicaceae bacterium | reverse complement strand
CATCCACTTTTTCCTTGTTAACTGAAATGGCATTCGCTTTCAATTCACGACGAGCTTCGCTGTTGGAAGGTAAAAAACCCGTTTTCCCTGAAAGCGCATCAACAATTCCCAGCCCAGAAGTGATTTCAGTCCTTGAAATATTGAATCTCGGAACACCATCGAAAATTTGGAAAAAGTCTTGCTCACTAAGTCGTTTTAAATCATCAGATGTCGATTTTCCAAATAAAATATTGCTAGCTGAAATGGCTGCTTCCAAGGCTTCCTTTCCGTGAACACGCGTTGTGATATCTTCCGCAAGTGCCTTTTGTAAGGCTCGTAGGTGCGGGGCCTCAGCATGCTCACGTTCAAGCTCTTCAATAACACTTTTGGATTTCAATGTAAAGATGCGAATGAAATTGCCAGCATCTTCATCTGCTGCATTTAGCCAATATTGATAGAATTGGTAAGGCGAGGTTTTATTGGCATCCAGCCAAACATTCCCTCCTTCGGTTTTTCCGAATTTCGTTCCGTCTGCTTTTTTGATCAAAGGGGTTGTAACGGCATAAGCTTCTCCGCCACCTTTTCTTCGAATCAATTCTGTTCCGGTAACGATATTTCCCCATTGGTCGGAACCTCCCAATTGAACAATGCACTTTTTATGTTGATTCAAGTAATAGAAATCATAGCCTTGCACCAACTGATAAGAAAACTCCGTAAATGACATACCTGTTTCGAGGCGCGATTTCACTGAATCCTTCGCCATCATGTAGTTAACGGAAATGTGTTTGCCCACATCGCGGATAAAATCCAAGAACGACATATTTTGAAACCAATCGAAATTGTTGACCATTTCTGCCGCATTTTCGCCTTCAAAATCCAGGAATTTTTCCAGCTGTGCTTTCACACATTGCACATTATGACGAAGTGTTTCTTCATCCAACAGATTTCGTTCTTGTGATTTTCCAGAAGGATCTCCAACCATTCCTGTTGCACCACCAACCAATGCAACGGGCTTGTGTCCAGCTCGCTGGAAATGAACCAAAGTCATGATTTGAACCAAACTTCCAATATGCAAGGAATCCGCCGTAGGATCAAAACCAATGTACCCGCTAGACGATTGCTTTAATAATGCTTCTTCCGTTCCGGGCATGATATCGTGAATCATTCCCCTCCATTTCAATTCTTCGATAAAATTCGTAGGCATCTTATTTTGTTAATTCTTTGAAGACTTCTTCGAGTGTTTTTTGTTCGATTTTCAAGGTTAGAACTAGCCAGTTTTCCTTTTGGGCGTATTGCGCAATTTCAAGGCGTAAATCTACTTCATCGATTGTTTCAAGCAACCAACCTTCTTTCACTTGTTCTATTTTACGAACGTGCGGAATTTTTGTTAATTGTGATTTGGAAATTTTCTTATCGAATTCCACATAAACCGTTTGGTGCGCATCCTCTTTTTGTAGATTCCCGGCCTTATCATCTGCAACAATTTGACCTTTTGAGATGATTACGATTCTATCGCAAATCGCCTCTACCTCTTGCATGATGTGGGTAGAAAGCATAACCGTTTTTTGTTTACCGATTCGTTTGATAAGATCGCGGATTTCAACTAACTGGTTCGGGTCTAGTCCGGTTGTTGGCTCGTCCAAAATCAAAACTTCAGGATCATGAATAATTGCTTGTGCTAATCCAACACGTTGACGATACCCTTTTGAAAGCGCTCCTATTTTTTTGTTTTGTTCAACTTCCAATCCAACGGTATAAATCATTTCGGAGACACGCGCTGTTAGGTTTTTTACCTTATAAATTCTACCAACAAATTCTAAATATTCACGCACATACATATCTGTGTATAGCGGATTGTGTTCTGGTAAGTAACCGATAATCTGTCGGGTTTTGAGGTTATCAACATCTACTTTCATTCCGCTGATAAAAACTTCCCCAGAAGAAGCAGGAATATAGCCCGTCATGATTTTCATTGTGGTCGACTTTCCGGCACCATTTGGGCCTATAAAAGCGACGATTTCACCTTTTTTCACATTGAAACTCACATCACGAACAGCAGCTTGTTCTCCGTAATACTTGAATAAATTCTTTACCTCAATTGACATGTGTTGCGAAATTAATAAAAATAAGCAGTTAATCTTCTGTTTCCTTATTTGAAAAAAGAGCGTAGAATAGGGAGAAATACGTTATTCCCATTTGTGTTTCAAGGGTATCTTCAAACAGGAAAGTAACTCCGGCAATTAATATGAAAAATATCCCCAATAAATTCTTTGTTTTCCATTGTTGCGTGAAAAAAGCCAGTTGCATCCAAATGAAAAAACCAAATCCAATAATCCCGAAAGTCATCCAAAAAGTTAGATAGGAATTGTGCGCGCGCAGTCTTCTGTCTTCATTTAACGGTGAGTTTCGCTTTTTATACATATCCTGAATTTCATCGTTTATATCGCCTGTTCCTACCCCAAAAAGCCAATTTTTTTTAATGATGGCGCTTGCGTTTTTCCAATATTCAATTCGTTCCAAAATGGAGTGACCATTCGGGTTTAGTTGGTTCTGAATCTCATATCTAATACCAAATAAACGAGCCAGCAAACCTGGTTTTGTTTCGCGAATATCTGCATACCCCTTTTGAATGAACTCGATATCTTGTTCTGATAATTTTTTCACGCCATCTCCACGCACGGGTAGATTCTTGGAAATTAAATAGCGCTCAAGCGTTTGCGATAATTGTTGTTTGCGTAAATCCAAGCTGTCGTATGGGATTTTAGAACGATAGTTCCATTCCATTTTTAGGGTGACGTAATTTTCAGGAAAGGAACTTTTCGATTCAATTGGCTGCTTAAGATATGCGATTAACGTTGTAAGAAGTAAAATTGCTGTAAGTACTATTCCACCTAACAAAACAAACTTTTTCTGATAAAAAAGCATCCAAAAAATGAGCCCACAAACAACAATTATTAGTGAAATAATTCCAGATAAAACTTGGCTATAGTAGGTATAAAAAGCGAACCAACTTGCTATGGAAAATAAGATCCATTTATAGTTTGGAAAAGCTGTTTTTAACCAGTAACAGACTGCCACTCCAAATCCAATTAAAATACCAAAACGTATGTGAGAACCAAACCGAGACATTTCACGAATATCGATGAGGTTAAATTGATCTGAAAAGAAGGTGTAGACAATGAAATTAAAAATAGAAGTAATTACCAATGTAGCTATGAACCCCAGTAATAATGAATTGAATTGTTTCTTGTTTGGCAAAGAACGTGAGAAAATAATAATTGAGATGATTCCGAGTGAACTTTTCTGACGCAACTCATTTAAGCCGTATTCCCAGTTTTGAGTCCAAAGCATACCAATCACATGAAGCAAGTAAAACCCGAATATGATTAGGAAAAATTTATTAGCTTTTAACCGAGAAAGTTTTTCTTTCAGATTTCCTTCCAAGAAAAAGTTCAATCCTCCGAGCAAAAGTCCCATTGACATAAGGAACTTACTACAGCAAAGTCCGACCAATAATACGAGCAGAACAAAAAAGTGAAAGTTTGAATGAAATTTCTCGCCGAACAATCGATTTAGCATACTAAAGAAACGGCTATTTCTTCAAAATAGTGTTGTACTCTTTCGAATTCCCAAGCACGTCTTTCGCTTTAAGCAGTACATTGTCGTAACGAAAAGAATTGACGGTTCGCCCTTTTTGATAATAATAGCGAGAAACGATTTCATTCTCAAGTATTTGCGAAATTTCTTCCTTGAACTTATCTAAGTCGCGCGATTTCGAAGGAGTAACTTTTGTCATCATCGCTTCATATTCATTTTTAACCTCGTTGAAATAACCTTCCTTTTGAGCAGTTTCCTTCATTTTTTTCAAGGCTTCTTCACTAGCCGTCGTATAGCTGAATTCATCCTTCAAGGCAAATGCTTTAAATTCTTCATATTGGGAATCGGATAATTTGAATTCTTCCGGTTTAGAAATGGTGTTGTTCTTAGATGCGAATTCCGAAGCGAAATTAAAGATCAGATTTTTAGTCAACAACATGGCCGAAAGGCGACTCAAGTCATCTAATTCTACATTTACATCTGGCTCTATGCCCCGACCATCAATAACTTTACGTCCATTTTTCGTTTGAAAGGTTTTAAGAAGTGAATCTGCTATTTCTTTCGGTTTTTCACCTGTTTCCTTGTCGTAATATTCGAGACGCTGAACGCATCTTCCTGAGGGCGTGTAATATTTAGCAATTGTCAACTTGATTTTCGACCCATACTTCATATCGTAAGTGCGCTGAACTAATCCTTTTCCGTAACTCGTTTGACCAAGAATTACTGCTCGATCCAAATCCTGTAAACTTCCTGCAACGATTTCACTTGCTGAGGCTGATCCGCCATCTACCAAAATAGCCAAGGGAATATCCGTATCAATCGGTTCCTCCAAGGTTGTATATACTCTATTTTCTTCTTTAACACGTCCTTTCGTTGAAACTACCACCGTATTTTTTGGAACGAAGAAATTCACGATTTTCACTGCTTCAATTAGCAATCCACCTCCGTTATCACGAAGATCAAGAACTAATTTGCTCATCCCGTCTTGTGTTAACTTTTCAATGGCTGATCGCACGTCGCTTGCCGCAGTTTGCGTGAAAGAATTCAATTTTACATAACCGATTACCTTGTCTACCATTCCAAAATAGGGAACATCTGGAATTTTTATTTCATCTCGGGTAATCGAAATTGTTTTATTTCCCTCATTGATTCGCGCGATTTCAACCTTAATCGTCGTTCCTTTTGGTCCTTTCAAAGCAGTTGAAACTTCATCTGAAGATTTTTTATGCATCGCCTTGCCATCAATTGAAATGATTTTATCGCCCGCTTTCAATCCACTTTTTTCAGCCGGATTCCCTTCGTAGGGCTCCGCGATATACGTATCATCACCCATTCTTCTGATTAATGCTCCAATTCCCCCATATTGCCCGGTCGTCATCAAACGGTAATCTTCGATGTTCGATTCGTGATAATAAACGGTATATGGATCCAATTCCTTGAGCATAGCATCAATTGATGTTTTGGAAAGCTTACCAAGCTGAGGTTCGTCCACAAAATACAAATCCAAGTGTTCGTACACTTGATCCATAATTTCTAGGTTTTTCAGCACTTCAAAACCATTCGACTGAGCTTTAGCGACTTGAAAACCAAATATTAGAATAAATGCCAGGATGAAATGTCTCATAAAAATTATTGTTTTAGTTTGTTGGAAAGCTTTTCAAGAGCTACCACCAATTTTTGTTCCATTTCAGCGAAAGTAAGCTGTTGGTTGAAATTATAAACGACCGCAAGCAAGATTTTATTATTACCAGCTTGTTGAAGATCTAAAAATAACTTGTTCTTTCGAAGAATCTCCCGAATCCGTCGTTTTACGTAATTGCGGTCATGGGACCTTTTAAACTGTTTTTTTGAACATTTCTTCACGCGCTTTATTTATTTTCTCAACTTCGATATTGAAATCATCTTTACCATAATCTATTTAAGGGATAGCCTCAACAGCTTTTTCCTTTTTATCATCTTTACGTTCATCCTTCTCACCTTTTTTCCCTTTTTTGTTTT
>JBEIKF010000126.1:0-5578 GCA_040379905.1 Crocinitomicaceae bacterium | reverse complement strand
TGGTCCTATAGCTCATTCGGTTAGAGCAACTGACTCATAATCAGTAGGTGCTTGGTTCGATTCCAAGTGGGACCACAAATGAAATCCTGTGCAAGCAGGATTTTTTCTTTACAACATTAGTTATCCAAAGAATTCAAAAAGACTGAAATTTTATATAGTCTTCTTGCACATGTAATAAGTAAACCAACATTCATGATGATTAGAGCAAAATAAAATATTGGTAAATACCAAATACCAATTACGCAACTAATTGTTATCAACGCCATTCTATGTTGTTTCGCCATTGGGCCTGAAAAAAAATGAGGACTATTCAAAGATGCACCTAACGTGCGAATGTAGGCTGTAAATGCTGAAAGTATGATGGCAAAATATGCCAAATCCATTCCAAACTTATATTTTGCGACCAACAAACCAGCACCGAAAATAATGAGGGTATCGCTAATTCTGTCTGGCACTTCATTATATAAACCACCAACTAGCGATTTTTTATTATACTCTATGGCGACCATACCATCTAATAAATTCATTATTAACCGACCTTGAACACCTACAACAGCCAAAACCATTGCTATAAGATGATTTAAATAATTGACACTATCCAAATAAAATGAAATCAAAGTCAAAACTGAAAATACAATACTCAACACCGATATAGTATTTGGGGAAATATTCATATTTGCAAGCCATAGTGCAGCTCTATTGGCAAATTTTGTGTCTCGTGATGTAACTTCTCTTCTATTATCCATTTTAAAAGTTCATTTATTAATACGTATAAATTCAATCTTAGTGAAAATTTGAACTAAACTTGTTTTTGAAGAAATAAAAAATCCACGAATTAACTGGTTTTTTCCAAATTTTGAAAACATATCTTTTAATTCAAATACCACTTTATATGTATAATTTAAGAGTTAAAAAAACGATGATAAATTAATCTTTTCGTTAACCAATAATTACCGAAGAAGATTTACTAAACCAGAGACCACTTTGTATTCATCCGTATCAGGAATTTTATAAACGATCTTCCAAGTATATATTGCTGAAGGGCAGATAAGACCATTGTAATATCCATCCCAACCTTTGGTTGAATTCAGTGACTCAAAAATCAATTCTCCCCATCTGTTGTATATTTCTAATCGAAAGTTTGCTGGATCAAAGCCTGCTGTAAAAACGGGACTAAAAACGTGATTATGTTCATCACCATCTGGAGTAAACGTATTTGGAACATAAAATAACTCATCTCCCTTTATTTGAACTACTAGTTCAGTTGAATCTATGCAACCAAATTGATTTTCGACCCAAAGAAAAACAGAATAATTTCCTTCTGAATAAGGATAGGTATGTTCTAATTGTGTATCAAAAGTCTCATAAACAGAACCATCACCTGCAGTCAAAACAGAATTTGTCGCTCCTGTGCTATTATTTGTAAATATGATGGTCGGGGAATCTGAAGTCGTTATGAACGGATTAGCGGAAAATGACGCTTGTGGATTTTGATAAACTGTTATGGTTGTATTTGCTACACTGCTGCAATTATTAAGATCTGTTCCAGTTATGCTGTAAGTTGTTGTGGTAAAGGGACTTAAAAATGATTGACTACCACTACCACTAGGACTCCAAGAATATGAATTTGCTCCAGAGACATTCACGCTTGCAATTTCTCCTTCACAAATTGCTTGATCAACGGTAACATTCAAAATTGGATTTGAAAAAACAATAATAGATAAAGAGTCCGTATTTGAACAATTATTCACATCAGTCCCAGACACATAATATAAAGAGCTTGATAAAGCACTCAAACTCTGTTGGTAAGCACTGTTTGAAAATTGGGGCCAATTGTAACTTGTGGCGCCACTAACATTCATGACTATGTTATCACCAACACAATAATTCGGTTGATTCGAGGTTAATTGTACATTCGGTAATGGATTAACATTAATGGAAACAGGAATGGAATTGACACAATTATTCGCATCAGTTCCCGTTAAGATAAAATTTGTAGTGGCAATTGGAAATGCTGTCAAATTCCCTTGTAAATCAACCGTTCCAATTTGAGGATTCCAAGAATATGTTGTTGCTCCTGAAGGATTCAAAACAGTGGTATCTCCGGCACAAATTGTGGCTGATGCGCAAGAAACAATTGGTAGTGGATTTATGGATAAATCAATGGTTACAAGGGAATCACAGCCATTTTGTGATTGAAAAGTAAAATTATACTGACCGGAAGTTTGTAGACTCTGCCCACCAATCAGCAATGATGACCCTTGACAGATAGCAGTATCGATGGCCGTGTTAAATATGGGGAACACCGATAGATTGAGATTAACAATTGAGTCACAACCATGACTCGTTAGCAAGTTAGCCGTGTAATTTCCAGTTGTTGTTAAATTTTGACCATTAAAACCATAGGTGTCACCGTCGCAAATAGACGCTGTTAAATTTGTTGTTAAATTCGGGTAAACCGAAACTATGACTTGATCTGTCGTTGGACAAACTCCAGGATTGCTTGCCAATGAAGTTGAAACCGTGTAGGTTTGTGTAAGCGTTGTATTTCCATTATTGGGCAATGAAACCATTGGATTCGCAGTATTCGGATTATCCAAACCAGTAGTTGGTGACCAAGAATAAACAAAATTCGTATTGGGAGCAGTTCCAATTGCTGCACTAAATCCATCACAAAACGAAACATCTGCACCTGCATTAGAAGTTGCTTGGTCCGTGTAAATAATCGCATTTCGAATGGACTGTTGATCTGTTGCACCGCCAGTTGAGGCAGTAAAACCCATGTAGCCCGAAAAATTTATTGGGAAATTAGCAGTTAAATATTGTATATTGTTTATAAACAATGTAACTACTCCGTTTACGTATGTAATTTTAACGGGTTGATATGCATTACTTCTAATGAAATTCAAATTATTTCCGGCATTAGTAAGTTTAACAATTCCTGCTATACACTCATTATAACCAACACCACTATAGATTTGAACTTCTGGATTTGCGCCACAGCCGTTGTCCCACGTATCCAAAATTACCTTTAACCCATTTGCTGTTCCAGGGATTCCTACTCCTCCTCCGCTTACAAAACCTGTTGGGGGAACATCTAAAAAACAAAATGCCAAACCATCCGCGGCACTTCCACCCCAAATCCGATAATCAAACTCAACCGTCCATTTCGAACAAATCAATGGATTTATAGGTGTCCCATAAAAAACACCACCACTTTGATTTCCAGCAGCATTTGTTAAAATCAACTCATTTGGACTCGCATCCGCATCACCACCTGTATCTCCCGAATATGCATTTCCGGTTAAATTCCATCCCGCTGTATTCAAATTTGGAGAACCTGTTAATTGCGCAAACACGAAAGTTTGAGAATAGGAAATAGTAGATTTTATAAATACAAAAAAAAGAAATAAATGAAATATTCTATTTTGAATCATTAGAATTGGTTTTTCAGCTTTTTTTTCGAAGATAAACAAATACAGCCAATTTCAAATTATTCGTAGTGTAAAAATGACAATTGTTTGATGTAAATCCTTTGTTTCGAAATATTTATTCCTACCATTAAACAAAAAGCAATTTCTTGTAAATACGCAACGATTTTTCTGATTAACTTTAAATTATGCAAATCGAAAATCTATATAAAATCCTTGATCATCACGCCCCGTTTGGAGTGAAGTACTTTACGTTTACATTTCATAAAATCCCGAGTACGAAGTTTTTTAAAAAAGAAATTGATTCGGGACTTCTTAAAACCTTGCTCGCCGATTTGTACATAGAAAAGCAATTATATTTCATTCAAAGTGATCGCTTTACCGAAAATAAAGAGTTCTATAGCTATCACGAAAGTATGCAATTGTTAGTAATACTAAAAGAAGGGCTAATTTTGGAACAAACTATGAATAATGTCTCATTTTATTATGATGACCGCATCAGTTCAGAAGAATTAGACTCGTTAAAAAAAGCCATTGATGAGGCGGCTCCAGATCAGGAAATACCGAAATTCTTTATGATTAAGAAAAATCAATATGGCGATTTTGAACTTGTCAACTTTGAAATAAAGCTAAAAAATATTAGTGTTCCCAATTTTTACAATGATAGTCTTGGTGAAGTTCATGAGAACTTACAATCTTTTCTTATTGAACCTGATTCTAATGGTATCATTTTATTTCATGGATCGCCAGGCACTGGAAAAACCTCCTATATTCGGCATTTAATTTCTACCGTTAAATGCAGGTTTATCTACATTCCAAATAATTTATTTGAGCATTTAAGTGATCCCGAGTTCATTTCTTTTGTTAGTTCATTTCCCGAAAGCATCATCATTTTAGAGGATTGTGAAGAGCTTTTACGTTCTCGCATGCAACAATCCAATGATGCAGGTATTTCAAATTTACTCAATCTTGGTGACGGACTTCTAGGAGATGCTTTAAGGCTAAAAATAATCTGTACGTTTAATTGCGATTTATCCAGAATCGATGAAGCAATTTTAAGAAAAGGTCGTTTGGCCTATCGATACGAGTTCGGTTCATTGAATGTAGAAAAAGCGAACAATCTTTTTTCAATTTTAGGAATAAATGCAAAAACAGATGTGCCGATGTCATTGGCGGAAATTTTCAATTTTGAACATGACAATCAAACTGACGACCTTAATCGACCGTCAATTGGATTTTAATACAATGTTATTAGATAAATAGATAGAACTATAAACTAAATAAATATATTTCAATGAAAAAAATGATTCTTTATTTTTTAGTATTTGTATCATTTTCATTAACAAGTTCTGAAGTGAATTTGAATTTAACTGGCACCTATGAAACGAAGAAAAACATTGACAAAAAAGGCAATAATCTCGGGAATGAAGGATTTATCATGGTAAAGGATTTGGGTAATTCCAAAATAAAATTACAATTAGAATATTACGGTAAAAACTCCGATTATGGTCCTAATATGGGAGAATTATCTGTAGTTTTAAATGTAAAAAGTAACAAAGCAGTGTATCACTCAAAGGAATACGGGACTTGTAAAATCGAATTTCTATTTGACCCAAAAGGTGTTGAAGTTAAAATGATTGGTGAATCAACCGATTTTAGTTGTGGATTTGGCGCTGGCGTTTATGTTGATGGGTATTACTATAAGAAATCCAACAAAAGTCCTAAGTTTCGGGATTAATAGCATACTTCAATAGTCAAAATAGCCCTTTAATGAGCTTTAAAATAGCCCTGCTTCGCTTTTCAAGCTACGCAGGGCGAAGGTGGAGTCGGAGGGGTTCGAACCCTCGTCCAAACGACGAGTTTTCAAGCTTTCTACATGCTTATTTCTCGATTGGTTTTCGATTGCAGGACGGACAAGAACACCCAAATCTGCAACTTAGCTACTGAGAGTTCGCAAATGCTTAGTAACCTCACATTTACTAGCCCAATGGGATGAACTTCCGAGTGGTAAGCCGAATGGGCGGCAGTTTACCGGAAGTACTTGTCTAACCTACTATACTTCAGTCGGATTAAGCCAATTAACATTCAGTTAATTAAGCAGCAAGTGCGTATGACGTATTGTCAATTATTGTTCGTGACAAGATATT
>JBEIKF010000125.1:0-5616 GCA_040379905.1 Crocinitomicaceae bacterium | reverse complement strand
TTTAGAATGTAATTGTCGTGATTTCGGTCAAAATTAAAAAGGGATTGAACTATTTTATCCGCTTTCTTTTCTTCTATTTTTGGTAAAATATCATTGAAATCTGTTTTCATGTAAAGAAAATAGCTGTTTCCGAAGAAATAGGTGGACTTGATGGAAACATCGTTCAGCTTATGTTCGTGGGAAAAACACGCAGAGTCAATATTGCTAGGGATTTGCTGCCAGCCACCACGAGCAAATAAAAAACAAAAACCAAGTAAGAAAGGAAAAAGCAAGCTTAAGGAGAAACGTTCTTTCCAATTTTCAGCCACAACTTCAAATCGCCGAGATGGAAGTAATTTTTTAATTAAGAAGTAGGCAACTATTCCTTCGAATAATAAAAACAACATAAAATAAATGGTCATGGAGTAATCAGCCGTTCTAAAAACTTCATCAGGGTTGGAAAGATGCATAAAAACACGAGAAGTCAACTTGTGATTCCATTCAAAATAAGCATTGATTTCTGCGCTGTGAATAATTGAAACAGCAAGAATTTCAATTCCGAAAATTGTATAAAACAATATTCTAAGCCATTTTTGATTGTAGAATTTTAGTAAAAAAACAAAGAAAAGAGGAATCACAGAGAGAAACCCGGCTGTTGCTAAATCCAATCGTAGCGAATAGATGAAAATCAACGGAAAATGTATACCCGCTTTTTCAAAAACATCATAGTGAATTACAGAAAACAGAAGCCGCTGAACATCAAAAAGCAAGACCCAAAAGACAAGCAGAAGCAGAAAATTTCGAATTAATATTCTTGTAATAGTCACTTAACAAAGGTATGAATTCAATTTAACTTGTGTTTTGGGTCAAATGAAATGAATTTTATCAAAGAATATTTTGAGGTTTAATCTTTGTTGATTTAAGAGGGTAAAGGACAAAGCAATCTCTGATCAATTCATACGTTTATTTAACACAACAACTTATCTTCGTGTTGAATGCAAATTCGATTGAAGTTTTTTCAACTGGTTTTATGTTTTCTGCCCAATTTATTGCTGGCACAGGAAGGAAGTTGGCGCGAAGTGCGACGGCCGGTTGGAAAAGAGCTAATTCAACTCGACACGTTGAGTATTTATCCAAATTCGTTTCTGGTGAAATATGGCGAAATAACCCTGTCTGAAAAGGATTATGTTATCGATTATTTCAAAGGAACTTTTCAACTGAAAAAACCTATTTTAGACACACTTCTCTTTACTTTCCAAGTTTTTCCCCTTCAACTTTCACAAAGTCTTCGTAAACGTGACGAAACGCTCATTTACAATCAAGACAAAGGAGATAGAGAACTTTTTAAGATTGAAAACAAGGTTACAGTTAACGATCTTTTTGGAGGAAGTGAATTAAATAAAAAAGGAAGTATTTCAAGAGGTGTTTCTTTTGGAAACAACCAAGATCTTGGGATTAATTCGTCATTAAATTTAGAGTTGAACGGTGAACTTACGCCGAATTTGAAAGTTCTTGCTTCTGTTTCGGATGCCAATTTACCAATCCAACCCGATGGAAACACGAACAAATTACAGGAGTTCGATCAGGTTTTTATACAGGTATATAACGATCGTTTGAAAGTAGTTGCAGGGGATTTTTGGATAAGTAAACCAACAGGTTATTTTTTGACCTACAAAAAGCGTGGACAAGGATTAACCTCAGAATTCAAATGGAATACTGCTAAAAATAACGAGTGGAAAACACAAATTAGTGGAGCGTTATCTAAAGGTAAGTTCAATCGACAAATCATTCAAGGAATTGAGTCAAATCAAGGTCCATACCGTCTTCGTGGAGCTGAAAACGAACCGTTTATTTTGATTTTAGCAGGAACGGAACGAATTTACATTGATGGTCGGCTTTTGGAAAGGGGTCAGGAATTTGATTATGTGATTGATTACAATTCTTCCGAGCTTACGTTTACATCTCGCAACCTAATAACCAAAGACACACGAATCGTCGCTGAGTTTCAGTATTCAGATCAGAATTATGCGAGATCGCTCGTGCAAAATTCGACAACATATACTGGAAAAAAAATGAATTTTTGGATAAATGCCTACTCTGAACAGGACGCAAAGAATCAATCGTTGCAACAAGAATTGAGTGGCACGCAAAAACTATATTTAACTCAAATTGGTGATAGTTTGGAGTTGGCTCGTATTAATAGCATCGACTCCGTAGGGTTCATTGATAATCAAGTGCTTTACAAAATGGTCGATTCATTGGGCTATGATTCAGTTTTGGTTTTCAGTATTAACCTTGATTCAGCAAAGTTTAGAGCGTCGTTTCAGTTTGTGGGTCAGAATAAAGGTGATTACGTGCTCGATAATTTTAACGCTTTTGGTAAGGTTTATCGATGGGTCGTTCCAATTGGTGGAATTCCTCAAGGTGATTATGCGCCAAATCGACTGATTATTACCCCAAAAAGAAAGCAATTGGTTAGTTCAGGATTTTCGGTTCGATTATCTCCAAAAGTTTCATTAGAGTCTGAAATGGCTCTTTCGACGAATGACTTGAACACCTTTTCAAAACTGAATAGTTCAGATGATCAAGGATATGCCAACCGAACAAAAATCAAATCGGTGCTTCCTTTTGGAAAAGATACTACTGCGGGTTGGCAACTTGAAAATGCAGCGGAAATCGAACTTTTATCAACTCATTTTAGTCCGATTGAACAATACAGAAAGGTGGAGTTCGACCGTGATTGGAATACACGAAATAAAGGGTTTATTGGCTCTCAACGTGTGGCGAATTTGTCTTCCACATTGAAAAACAGAAGAAATGGTTTTATGAATTTGGAAGGTCAACATTTCTCAATAGGAAAAGATTATTTCGGAAATCGCCTAGCTTCAGAAGGAAATTGGAAACAACAAGGATGGTCGGCGAAATGGGATGGAAGTTTTCTATCTTCTAAGAATGAACAAGCGAATATAAATCCAAACATCAACTATTCCGACAATGCATTTTTAAGACATCGAGCAGATATTTCGAAGGATTTTAAATCAATCAAAATTGGATACATTGACGATCATGAGCGAAATGAATTTCGAAATACTTCAGATAAAATCAGTCCGTTGAGTTACCAATTTTTCGATTATCAATTTTACCTATCAAGCGGAGATTCCTCCAAAACATTTTTTAAGCTTTTTTATCGCGAGCGCTACGATCAACGAGCAGATAGCAGCCGATTGAAACCTGTGGCAAAGGCAATTACCGCAGGAGGTGAAATCAAGCTTGCTGAATTGAAAAACCAACGATTGAATATCATTGCTGCTTATCGTTCATTACGAGTTTCGGACACTATTTTACTTGTACAAACTCCTGAAAATTCTATGGTTGGTAGAATCGACTATGAGGCGAGGTGGTGGAAAAACGCGTTGACCTGGAATACGTTTTATGAGGTGGGCTCAGGCTTGGAACAAAAACGTGAGTTTCAATACCTCAAAGTAAACGACGGGCAAGGAATTTATGCCTGGGTTGATTACAACGGCGACGGAATCAAAGATCTAAACGAATTTGAAATAGCTCAATTTATTGATCAAGCGAGCTACGTTCGAATTTTTATTCCTAGTAACACCTATATAAAAACGTATTCAAATGAGTTCAATCAAAGCATATTTTGGAGACCGGAGCGAATATGGGCAAATAAATCAACTTTTTATAAAGTTCTTTCCCGTTTCTCCAATCAGGCCCGCGTCCGAATAAATCGAAAAATCAACGCTTTTGATCCAAATGAAGCTTTCAATCCTTTTGCGTCAACAATTAATGACCAAAATTTAGTAAGCACCAATTCGACGTTGAAGAATTCACTTTTTTTCAATCGAACTTCGAGTATTGTAAATGCAGAATACAGTATTCAAGATGTGCGTGCAAAATCCCTACTTGCAAGTGGGTTCGATTCAAAGCGCAATGCGTCTCAAGAATTTTCTTTGCGATGGAACATTCGACCAACATTTTCGATTGAGGTAAAAAGTCAACTTGGGACAAAGGAGTCTTTAGCTGATTACACCATCGGCAGAAACTATAAATATGATTACAAGACGTCCCAACCAAGTTTGATTTATCAACCTTCGACGATTTTTAGAATTTCCCTTGATGGAAGGATTTCAGAAAAAGAAAACGTGCAAGAATTAGGAGGAGAAAAATGTTCGCTCTTGGAATTAGGAAGTAGTTTGAAATACAATCAAACAGAAAAAGGCAGTTTTCAAGCAGAATTTAAAACTGTTCGTATGAATTTTGAGGGAAATAGTAATTCTGCCATTGGATTCGAATTGTTGGAGTCATTAAAACCCGGAACAAACTACACGTGGAACATCAGTTACCAGCGAAACGTTTCCAAAAACCTTCAGCTTTCAATTCAGTATTTAGGCAGAAAATCTGAAAATTCTCGATTGATTCAAAGCGGAACGATGGAAGTTCGCGCGTTTTTCTAGTTTTATCTAGGTTTTGGACCGATGTACTCCATACATGGATTTAGCCCAACGAAACACTTCTCGGATAAAGTAATTGAAACATTGGTTTCATCTTTCACTTCAAACGTAAAATCAGCTGTTGCTTTCCACGATTCTAGTTGTTTTATACCTACAAAAGCATACATTTCACTATCTGGTTTACGAAATTTTTGTTGTATTTCTTCGATAGAAAGCATTTTATCCCCACGAAAAACCTGATAGCTTCCTGTTTTTAGTTTCCCATTCCAATTTCCCAATGAATCTAACTGAATCCATTTTTCAAAACCAAAAGATTTTAAATCATCACTCATTTTGAAAACAGCTACTTTTTCATTTGAGAAAGGCGTTCTTATTCCTTTTGCTATTTCAGGAGTGGGTTTTGCCCCACCACAATATGGTTTATAAACCTCCATAAAAACAGAAACCTTTTGCGCAGTGCACGAGGTTAGAAGGAGAAGGAAAAGATAAAAAAATGGTTTCATTTGGGACGGTTTTTAATAGTGTTATTACTAAAATCTTGCCAAGGTTAATTACCGATTAATTCGAGTGCTTTTTGACGCGCAATAAAATCAGATGAAACATAATCCTCGTAGTTTGGCGCAAGGGTATTAACACATGAGTTAACAACGTTTTCATTTAATTGAGCGATTTCAAGAAAACTGATTTTCTTATTCAAGAAAGCATCCACGGCAATTTCATTAGCTGCATTCAACGTACAAGCAACAGTGCCATTTTCATGCATCGCGCGAAAAGCTAAATCCAAATTCTTAAAAACGCTTCTGTTTGGAGCTTCAAAAGTTAAGTTTGGATAATCCATGAAATTAAATCGCTGAAAATCTGTTTTAAATCGATTTGGATACGTTAAAGCAAATTGAATGGGTAATTTCATGTCGGGTAATCCCATTTGCGCTTTCATACTTCCATCTTCAAATTGAACTAACGAGTGTACGATTGACTGTGGATGAACAATTACATCAATTTGTTCCGCATTCAATCCAAACAACCATTTTGCTTCTATAACTTCCAGTCCTTTATTCATCAAACTAGCGGAATCAATTGTGATTTTTGCTCCCATCGACCAGTTGGGATGTTTCAATGCTTGCTCTAAAGTAACATCTCGAAGTTGTTCTGAAGAGAATCCTCGAAATGG
>JBEIKF010000124.1:0-5655 GCA_040379905.1 Crocinitomicaceae bacterium | reverse complement strand
TAATATTCACTGTTTTTTGTCCGGCCGTAGCTTGATTTGTGTTTTCAACAACCTTTCTAATTACCGTTAAGTTATCTTTAAATCCAAAGTTCAGATTCACAATTAAATCACTTGGTTTAATGGAACGAATCGGTAGTTTTAGTTTAGGATACGTAAACGTAGTTCCAATGACAATTTCCTTTCCAAGATTTTCTGAAATTTGGTTGTTGGCCAATGAGAGTGTAGCATTTCGATCCTTTTTATATTCGAAATTAGTCATCAATGTTTTTCCGAATAAAGTCCAAGTGGCATTCACTCCGATTAGAGGTGAGAATCTTTCGGAAATCGCAATATTCTGAACCTGCATTGGAGCAATGTAGTTGTTGTTCAAGTCGAGCGCTGTGGCATTGCCGTTTGCGTCAACAGTTGCGTTTAAGTTTGTTTGCATTCCGCCAACCGTTACAGTTGAGGAATAAGAATGCTTGAGTGTGAATGACTTTAGGAATTTTTTGGTAAATGCATATTTCGTTAAACCGTTATAATTAATGGCCCAGTTAGGTAGTGGCACATTATTGAGTGGGTTGATATTTCTAGAATTAACTGCTGAGTTTGTATATGCCGTTAAGAACGCGCCAATTACAACTTCTTGCTGTGAACCTGAGTACCCATCATAGAATTGGTTAGGCAGTAAACTTGAATTAGCATTTGAAGCTCCAATTAGCTGTGATACAGCGCTTCGATTATCCAATAATCGTTGGAAAATATCAGATTGATAAGCTCGACCTTCCTTGGTGAAGGCGGTTCCGAAAGTTACTGTTGAATAAGTTAAAGTAGAAGTTTCAAATTTACTTTGGCTTTCAAATGCATTTGAAGTTGGGTTCCAACGATAGAATTCTCCAGAATTTCTACTATAGTTTCTATTCAAATTCAGATTGATATTAAAATCCTTAAATGGTTCCAATGTTGCCTTCATCTGCAAATTAGCAGAGTGAGTTGTTGTAAACTGCTTGTTCATGTTTTCATTCTGAACCAACCAATTGTTGTCACGTGCGAATGTAGACACATTGTATCCGTTCGTTCTCCCAATCAAATCATAGCCTTGCTTTCCAAAAACAAAGTTTGTAAGTCCGAGACTTGAACCATTCATTCCCAAGATACTCGATTCTTGGGAGTAACCCGGAAGAAGCGTCCCATCATTTAGCGTGTATGTTCCTGAAACATTGCGCACGGTCATAAGTAAGCGAGAAACGAAACCGAGGGCCGGGTTCATTTTTTCTTTTTCACGGGCTTTTTTACGTTTTTCACGTTCTTGCTTTCTTTCCCAACGTTTTTTCTCACGCTCGTATTGACGTAATTCTTTAGGAGTCATTTCATCAATTGGTTTCTTCGGCTTAAATTCTTCCTCTGGCTCCTCTGGTTTTTCGTTTTTGGGTTTGTTATCTGAGATATTCTCCCCATCAGATTTCCCTTTGACATTTTGCACTCGGTTCATTTTATTATCACCTAGTGTTTTTTTGAAAAATGGAATTTTATTATAAATGTTCAACATGTTCGCCTGGGCAGTCAAGTTTATTGAACGGTTGTTTTGTATGGTATTCCCAAATTGACTCTGCCCAAGTGGGGCACGCTGCCAATTAAAGGTTCCCCCATATTTGGCATTTACGCTTAACCAGTTTGTCAAAGGAAATTTATCTAACGGTAGAGTAACCCCGAGGCTGTAGTTATGCGAATAATCCATAGTGCGACCAAAAGATTTCATTTGGTTGCGCACGGTATCCATAAATTCTCGATAACCATCTGGATTTGTGTTGCGATCTACTCCGTGATTTCCTTCTTCAAAAATCGATTTATTGGTTGCTGAAAATGTTGCTTTGATATTCTTTGTCAAATCGTAACCCAATTGGTAGTTACGATTCCAATCAAAACGTTTCATGAATACGGGTGCAAAATTGTAATCAGGAACAATGTTGTTTCTAACTTGTCTTTCGTTATATAGTCGAGAATAGTCGTTTGTGAATGAAATATTTTTAGGTAGAAGAAAAAGATTGAAGTCTTTCACGAGTTGCAACCATTTTGATTTCTGAACAGGTTTCCATTTTTTAAACGGTTCAATTGCTTTACCTGGAAAGGTGAAGTTGTAATTGAGTGCACCTGTCCATGTTTTGGTGCGATCAGAGTTAATATTGAAGTCCCTTTTCAGGTTTTCAGAAAAAGCATATGTTGCCGACCAATTTGAAACATTCCAAAAATGTGGTTTTGCACCAGCTTTTGCTTCTTTACGAACATTTGTAAAATTAAAAGAACGTCTTTCATTGAATTCTTGTCCTGCTTTCGCTTTTTCTCGGCGGGTTGCTAAGTCGTAGTTTTCTAGTTTAATGTCAGGATTAAAGGGATCATATTCTGGATTAACGATTCCCAAAGAATATCCGTAGAAAAATGGTAATGAAATACGTGCCTGCTTACCAAAAAATTGACCTAACTGAACGGTTGAATTTAGGTCAACGCCAATGCGTTCATTACGCTGACGTTCTTGTACCCGACTTTCAACACTTCCCCAATTGATACCCGAATAATTTCCAGAGGCATTTATATTGGCAAAATCAGCTACTTGAAGTTGCATTTGACCAATAGCCGCAGAACCACCTTCACTAACGAAATCGGTCAATCGCATTTCATTTATCCATACGATAGCACATTCTGGATCTCCATTGTCGGGTTTCCAAGGGTTGTTTGGATCTGTTTTAGAAGGATTTCGAACACCGACCATGATTGTTTTTATTCCCTGGAGATTGGGGCTTCCTTTGACTTTGATCCGCTTGGTAGAATTGTCTTGTTTTAAATATTCTACCAAATAGGATACCCCTGCCGCACCATTTTCGATTTTCGTATTTCGCTCTTTTTTAAGATCAAGCAATTCATCGAACACAATTTCAATATTGTTGTCTTCAGGCCAAATTTCTTCTGCTGTCGTTTGTCCCCAATCCGTCAATTTTAGCGGTAGCTCATATTCATAGTAGTTTTCCACATAATCTGTTCCCAATCGAACGAATAAACTCAAATCGTTGTCTTTTAATTGATTTTGCTGAATTGATTCCGCGTGGACAAACATTTTTAGCTTTTTGTAGGTCCGAACATCAAAAGTTACATTTTTAAATGCCGCTCGCGCATCCCCATCTTGCAAGTTACAGACCTCCAACATCAATGATTGCTCATTCATTTGACGTTGATAAACTTGTGAAGGATCAATTTCACGATTAATCCCGGGAGGGATAATATAATTGATTGGTGCACGCTGCGCATTTTCCTCCACATTTACTGCTCCAATATTGAAAGTGGTGAGGTTTGGATCAGTTTGCACACTTAAACCTGGTTGCGTTAAATCTTGACGATATACCCTCCATTCTCCCCGAATAAGCTCAAGTCTAGCAAAACGAAGAACAACTTCTTCATCAAAATTTTTGAGAAACATACGCATGAAACGAATCGAACGAAAATCTTGAATGCCATTGATTTTCTTTTCAAAATCCCTGAGCGGAACTTTGAATTGATACCACGTTTCAGTTTTGTTCCCATTCTGATATGTTTGCTTATTGGTAATGTAGTTTTGACCAACTTGTGCTAAGTCATTTGGCCTCATACTTACCCGATATTGAAAATAACTTTCACTTTCTGATAAGTTATTATCTTGATTTATATCTTCATTGTCCGGCTGAATACTCGCTTGTGTTGGATACCCGGAAGCATTTGCCGTATCAGACATTTCAGTGGTTGGAGAGTTACCTTCCATTCCATTGAACTTTTTATATCTCTTTAGAATGTCTAATTGAGCAGCGTCAAAGTTATCATCTAGGTAATAATTATAGTCGTCTGACGAAGGGTCTGCTATTAGCCTTGCTTTGACATCAGGATTTAAAACCCCATTATTTTGGACCCAACTTACGAAATTGTTGTAAGCGGATTTTTCTTCCGAATTCTTCCAGCCATCAATTCCAACATCTTGATTTAATCTTGCTTGTGGATCAGTGTCAAACGCGTTGATGATAATCTGTTGCGTAGAAACCTTTGACCAAATAGTTGTATCAAGATTATCACCTAAAACCGCATTTGAAGGAGGCAACCCATTTTCAAAACTTTTGCGGGAATCAGGAAGTACGTCCTCAGAAATATTTCCAAGATTGAAATAGAGATCACCTCCCGTCATTGCTGAATTTGGATCAGAATTTTCCGCATCAGAATTGAATGGATCCAATACCCAAAATTGAATGAATTCGATATTTGCAAGCTCAAAATCATTAGTTGTCAATCCTCGTTGAATACCTCCCCAACGATTTTCTGGATTAATGAATAAACCCGCGGAATCAATCGTATTTGTTGTATCATAGTTATACATCCCTCTTTCTTTTGGGTAGTATGCCAATTCCAAAATCGGGATATTTGGGATTGACCCATATTGCTGTTGTAAATTTGGAAAAATATCAATTTGGTTAACCAAACGCATACGGCTATCTGATAGCATTTGAGCGTTTTGTTTGATATGTAGGGGAGTTAAATTATTGCTTTGGTAAAACAACGGATCAATAACATACCATGCTGTTTTGGCTCGTTTAAAACCAACAGATAAATCGTTTTTAGTTGCTTCTGGGAATAAATCTTGTTGTCCTTGGGGAACTGAAGCGAGTCTCCAAGCATTTACTGAACGCAAATCAATAGCACTTTGACTTGCTTCAAAGTCGTCAATGTAGGAAGTACCTTCCTTGTTTATTGCTCTTGGTTGCCCAGGGATCAAATGAGCAACTTCCCCCGTAAGAGATAGTGTCGACATTTGGTTGGTGGAAATGACGGGCAATAAATCAACCAATTTAGTCAAGAATGGTAAATCAGTTCGAATGGCGAAATCGGCACCAATTACGTTGTTTTTGAATGGCTCATTTCCAAAATCCACTTTTTGTGTTACTGGTCGCTCCATCATACGAACCCACGTCGCTCCCACTTTAGCTCGATCACTAAAACGATATTGGTAGTGACCACCGATCATTGAGCGCGCTTGGAAACCAAAAACGGAGTTACTTTCGATCGATATTTTAATAGGGGTATTGGATTCTAAAATTCCGGAATTGATAATTTTTACACGACCTAGATTGTAATCCACGGTGTAATCAGTTCCTTCCACAAGCTTTATGCCTCCTGCTGTAACGCTCACAGCTCCCTCAGGTACGTTGAGCGTATTTAATGGAATATCGGAACTTATTGAGGATTGGTATTCTCCTTGTAAGGTAAACCTGTTTTTACTTGGGACTTGCTGAGCTGCTGTTTTAGTTGAATCGTATAATTCGTAAAAAGAAACACGATTTATCGTTGTTGTAGGAATATTGACAGCTTCTAGTTTCTTGGCTAATGTTTTTCCAAAAGGCTCAATTGTGGAGAAAAATACACGCCCACTTTTACGGTTAATCGTACCACCGTTGTCGATTTTATTTCCGACTTGATTAAATGGTGAGAAATCAAAAACCCCATCAGAAAACGGTTGGTTATTTTGATTGATTTTATCCATATCCAACAAAGTCACTAGCTGTTGGTCTTTAACACCATCCATTGGAAAATAGGGGATGTTGATCGATTGATCCGGATTATTGTACAAAATATTGATTTTGAATCCAGCTTGATCTACATTGTAGG
>JBEIKF010000123.1:0-5660 GCA_040379905.1 Crocinitomicaceae bacterium | reverse complement strand
TTAAAGAACTTATTGAACAATTTCCCGAGAAAATCTTATTTATCCTATCGAGTGAAGAATTAATTGTAGAATTGGGGTTAATCAACTTTGAAAATGCTTTTGTGGGCTCCGGTTCCGATTTTGAAAAAGTGACAAGTTTAATTTCAGCCCCAAAAATAATCGCGGTTGCTTCCAATCTGGATAAAAAAGAAATTCAACCCAACAAACCTTTATTGGTATTAGACGGTATTCAAGACCCGGGTAATTTGGGCACTATTATTCGAACAGCAGATTGGTTTGGTTATGATCAAATTGTTTGCTCTGAAAATACGGTAGACTTACACAATCAAAAAGTAATACAAGCGTCGATGGGAAGTATTTTCCGTGTCAATGTTGTTTATCAAAATCTACCCACTTTTCTCAAAGATTTAAATTGTCCGATACATGGTGCATTATTACAGGGAGAAGATTTAAATTCCATTTCTTCTTCAGAAATAAAGGTCTTGGTTTTAGGAAGTGAGGGGAAAGGAATTTCAAATGAAGTTTTGCCAATTATTTCAAATCCAATTTCAATCACAGGTAATGGAAATGCTGAATCTCTGAATGTTGGAATCGCTACAGGTATATTTTTACATCATTGGTCTAGATAATTTCTGTTAAACTGAATTTTATTCAAATAAAGGCAGTAATTTTGCAAATTGCCATTAGATAATGATTGACCTCGAATTATACCAAGCAAAAAAGCTTTATCCATTTCAAGAAACCACTGTAAAGCAAGTTTTAGACGAGCTTCGTAAAAGTGGAACAGACTTTAATTTACTTTATCAACTTCCAACAGGAGGTGGGAAAACAGTCATTTTCTCTGAAATAGCTCGCCAATACATTGAAGAGTGGAACAAAAAAGTATTGATCCTAACACATCGCATAGAATTATCCGTTCAGACTTCCGAGCAACTTTGCGCAATTGGTGTTGATAATAAGGTAATTAGCTCAGAGGTAAAGCATTCCAACGATCAACATGATTACCAATGTTTCATCGCAATGGTTGAAACTCTGAATAACCGACTTTTGGATAATGAAAACTTCATAGAAAACGTCGGACTAGTAATCGTCGATGAGGCGCACTACAATAGCTTTCGAAAGATATTTCAATATTACGAGAATTGCAACATTTTAGGAGTTACAGCGACACCTTTGAGTAGCAACAAGACATTACCCCTAAAAGACCATTACAATAAACTAATAGTAGGTGAATCCATATCAAATCTGATTGAAAACAGCTATTTGGCAAATGCGGAAACATTTTCATATGATGTAAATCTTCATGGATTAAAGATTGGATCCAATGGTGATTTTACAATAAGCAGTTCGGATGTGCTTTACAGTAATTACTTCATGCAAGAAAAACTCATTTTTGCATACGAGGAAGTTGCAATTGGCACCAAAACATTGATTTTTAACGCAGGAATTGAAACGTCACGACGCGTTCAAGAGATATTCAAAAAACTCAAATATAACATCCGACACCTTGATTCCACATTCAGTGACAAAGACAGAAAGGATGTTTTAAAATGGTTTAAAGAAACTCCTGACGCAATCCTAACTTCTGTAGGAATTTTAACAACCGGTTTCGATGAACCAACAGTTCAAACAATCATTATCAACCGAGCAACAAGATCTTTGACACTCTATCACCAGATGATTGGAAGAGGTTCTAGAAAATTGGACAATAAATCTAATTTTAAAATCATTGATTTAGGAAACAATGTTCGTCGTTTTGGACTTTGGCAAGATTATATCAATTGGCAAGATGCATTTCGCTTTCCAGATCGTTTTCTCGAATCTCGAATCTCTGAGATGGAAGATATGGAATTCGAAGTAGAATTTGAGTTCCCAAAAGGTTTTGATAAGGTAGTCAACACAGAAATATTGGATAATTTCAGTATCAAGGAAACCTATTTCAGTTGTCTCGAGCAAGGAATGAAAGGGAAAAAATGCATTGATCTTTCACTCGAAAATCACTTTGAGTCCATTGAATCTTCTGCGAAAAATTTAGATCATGCCTTGGCTCTTCAAAATGTTTTACAGGATCATATTGAACATCGCATAAAACAATATGCGAAATGCATTTCCAAATGCACGGACAATTATCTAAAATATTTACTCGAAACCTATAATCGTCAGCTTGCTCAAAAAATAAGATTGAATATTGAGGAATGAGTTTAATTTAATAACTTAGAAGTAAAATTTAACCAGTGATGAGATACCTTCTTGCCTTTCTGATTTTAAATTCTTCGTTGTTTGTATTGGCTCAGGAAAAGAAAATTAAAGCGTACTTGGATACCAAGGAATTCTATGCTCCCGAAGTAGGAAATTATCTGGAAATATATTTGCAATTTGTTGGTCCATCCGTAAAGTATGTATCAAACAAGGATGGTTTGCAAGCCCGTGTTAGTCTCGTTTTCGAAGTTTTGAAAAATGATTCGGTTATTAAATCTGATGCCTACATTTTAGAATCTCCTCTTATAAAAGATAGTGTTATTGACGATTTTTACGAAGTTAAGCGCTTTGTTATTGAACCTGGTGATTATGATCTTCGTATCGAATTGACCGATTTAAATAATCTGAAATCTAAAACCGGAGGAAAACAAAAAATAAAAATTGATGATTTTAAGATTTCACCATCTATTTCAGATGTCGAAGTCGCCGAATACGCATATGAGTCGGATCTAGAAAATAACTTCGTAAAATCTGGATTCCACATAATTCCATTGATTTCAAATTTCTACCCCACTGATTTAACAAAAATACCTGCTTATTTTGAAGTTTATAACTCAGATAAAATCGGTGATTCCATCGTTGGAATTATTCAGAAAATCATTAACGTCGATACCGATGAAGAATTAGAGGACTTTGCAACTTTTACAAGGGTTAAACCAGCTCCTGTCCTTCCGTTTTTCAAGAAAATGGACATTTCAAAATTGCCTACCGGGAACTATCGAATGGAAGTAATTCTTACTGATCGCAAGTTGAACACGATTGCTAAAAACTCATACTCTTTCCAACGAAGCAATGATTTAGAAATCGAATTTAATCCGGAAAACATTGTTTTGGATCCCGCATTTCAAAACACAATTACGGAAGATAGTGTATTCTATTACCTCGAAAGCTTGATTCCGATTGCCAAACCTGCTGAAATAAAAAACATCATTTCCACTTATAAAACAAAGGATAAACAAAAATCAAGAAAGCACATTCAAGCATTCTGGGTCCAAACCTCGGGAAAAGATAGCTACAATGCTTGGGTGATGTATAAAATACAAGTGCAACAGGCAGAACGCATGTATCACACCAATTACCAGCAAGGATTTGAAACAGACCGCGGTCGCGTTTATCTCAAATACGGCGCACCCAATAACATCATTACGAAAGAAACTTCTCCGTCCGAATATCCTTATGAGATATGGACTTATAACAAGATCGGAAAGTTCAGTAATCGTCGTTTTGTTTTCTATAATCCCGATTTAGTAAACAATGCATATCGTTTATTGCACTCGGACATGCTCGGTGAATTGAAAAACCCAGCGTGGCAACAAACTTTAAATAAAAGAAATACAGTTAATGGAGACGTTGATAATCCCAATAAATTCAACGAAGACCATTGGGGAGGAAATAGCAACGATTATTTTCGTCAATACTAATCATGCAAGAGAAGTTAGCTGTTGTTATCTTAAATTACAATGGTAAAAAGCATTTGGAAACTTTCCTTCCAAGTGTGATTGAGTTTTCCAATTCCCATCAAATTATTGTTGCCGATAACTGTAGTGCAGATGATTCTATCTCATTTCTTAAAACCAATTTCCCGACAGTAGAAATTATTCAAAATCTAGAAAATGGAGGATTCGCCAAAGGTTATAATAATGCATTAAAATTGCTAAAAGGACGATTTGACTATTATCTATTGCTCAATTCCGATGTGGAGGTTACAGAAAACTGGATTGCGCCTTTGCTAGAAACATTAAACGACGAAAACATTGCTGGTTGTCAACCCAAAATTCTTTCTTACAATGACAAAACCAAATTTGAGCACGCGGGTGCAGCTGGTGGTTTTATCGATGCCGATTATTTTCCATTCTGTAGAGGACGTATTTTTGAAGAAACAGAAACCGATTTAGGACAATATGATTTTCCACTAGAAATAACTTGGACAAGCGGAGCTGCAATGCTAATTCGCTCTAATTTATTTCATGCTGTTGAAGGTTTTGACGAGCATTTCTTCGCACACATGGAAGAAATTGACCTATGCTTAAGATTGGCCAAAAAAGGGTATAAATTTTCATGTAATCCAGCGAGTTCAGTATACCATTTAGGAGGTGGAACACTACCCTACAATTCGGCAAGTAAAGTCTATTTGAATTTCCGAAACAACCTTTTTATGCTTGTAAAAAATCATCCTGGTTGGTTATTCCCCAAACTATTCAAACGAATGGCACTTGATGGAATTGCGGCGTTTAAATTCCTTGCTGATGGTAAATTATCATTCTTTTGGAAAGTCTTTCTTTCTCACATTCAATTATACATTCATTTACCGAGACTTTTAAAACAGCGTGCCGCTTTAAAAGTTGATAAACAAGATTTTAAGTTTTATCATGGAAGTATTTTATGGAGTTTCTTCATCCAAAAAAACAAACGTTTTTCAACGTTAAATTCAAGGAAATTTGAATTATAAATAACATATTCTATGAACAAACTATTTTTTGTTTTTACCACATTGCTAATCTTCTCATCTTTTGGTCAAAACGAAACAAATTATTGTCACTATGTCAACCCATTTATTGGAACTGGAGGTCACGGTCATACGTATCCTGGAGCCTCTTCCCCATTTGGAATGATTCAGATTTCGCCCGATACTCGAAAAGACGATTGGGATGGATGTTCAGGATATCATTATTCAGACTCAATTATTTATGGATATAGTCAAACACATTTAAGTGGTACTGGTGTTCCCGATTATTGTGACCTATTAATTGTTCCTCAATCCGGAAAGGCGAAAATTGTTTCAAAACTCGAAAATAAAACCAAAGGTTATGGATCGCGATATTCTCATTCCGACGAAAAAGCAAGTCCAGGGTATTATGAAGTTTTTCTGAAAGATGAAAATGTAAAAGTTCGATTGACAGCAGGAAAAAGAAGTGGTTTGCACGAATATACGTTTTTGAATCGGCAAGGAAATAGATACTTACTTTTAGATGCTGACCCGAGAGATAAAGTCATTTCAGCCAACTTCAATGTGCAATCAAAAAATCAAATTTCTGGTCATCGGATTTCCAGTGGATGGGCCAAGGAACAGCATTTTTATTTCTATTTGGAAACTTCGATTCCATTCGTGAAAAGTAAAAAGATTTTTACCAAAGGGAGACATAAGTTACTACTTACATTTCCAAAAAAGACGGAAAAAGTCTTGGTAAAAATCGCCATTTCTGCTGTGGATGAAGACGGTGCGAAAAACAACCTCTCAGAACTTAGTTTCTTGGATCAATACAAAGAAAAGCCAAATGATTTTTTCAAAAAATTCAGAGAATCGAATGAGAAACTTTGGGAAGATGAATTGAGTAAAATCCGAATCGAAAATAAGGACGAGGATAAAAAAACAATCTTTTATACAGCTCTGTATCATTCGT